>NZ_NPJC01000058.1:0-217448 GCF_002251405.1 Prevotella sp. P4-98
CATGTACGAAGGGTAGGATGATACGAGAGATGGCGCATCAGTTGTGACGTTACATCTTCCACGCATGAGCCGCCACAGAAATAAACGCTCATCAGCGAACGGACTATCTCGCTGAACTGATATCCGAAGATACTGCTGCATCTCTGACCCAGTGTTGAGTCGATAACGGGTGAAAGCATGGAGTCAAATTTCTCCATGATTGAAAAAATTCCTCCAAAAGGTGTGAGTTTCTCAGATTTAATTTGTATTTTTGCCATGTCATATTAGAGTTTTGCTTGTTTTCTTTTTGCAACACTAAGATAAGTGAAAATTCTGACATGGCAAAATCCTGGGCAACTTTTTGTTGCTCAGGAACTTATAAATAAAGTTAAATTATAGTGTTGCGGAATTAAGGGGGAAATGGAATATTCTGCGATTTTTTAGTGTTAGGATGAATACTATCAAGGCTACGCCCCATGAAACCAATACGGCAGTAAGTGTCTTGTCCAATTCATTATCCCAGAACTGGCTACCCACAACATAGACCACAGGAATCATGGCTATCCACAAGAGTTTACGCGATTCCTTGAAAAGGCGCACCACAACAATAGCTGCAGCCAAAAACACCATGACAGGAAGCAATGCCTGAACAGTAGCACCTACTACTGGATAATAATAGAACTGCATCAGCCAGGCTCCAACAACCTTCAACACGTCTCCTGGCATTACCGCACCAAGGAATATCATGTCAGACGAAGAACTATAGAAAGTATAATTCTCCATCCATTTCAGGACATAATAAAAATTATTATACCATACGAGCCAAAGGCTTACAAAGAGAGCAAGGGCAGACAAAGCCATTGCCACAGATGTTGATATCTTGGGAATTTTCATCATTGTATCAGTTTATCGGGACAACGAAATAGTTCTACTACCTCTTGGGGCATTTCCACCCTGCCATCCACAAAGTCAGGAATATTATATGATTTCAATCGCAGCGTATTGCTGCGCGGATCTTTCTGTGGCAACAAGAAAGGCTTGTGTGCCTTGCCATTAGCATCGAGGTAACCGAAATATACACGAGTATAACGACCATCAAGACGCCGGCTGGCAATCATTGCCCATCTGCCATTGGCAGACCACGCATGATAGCTATCTGTCTGATCCTTTGCATTCCACGCATCCACATCCACAGGTTTACCCGTCGTTAAATCTATCATTTTCAGGTCAGCCTCGTTGTGCCAAATAGGAAATGTGCCATAGTCCGCCAAAGTAAACAACAGGTATCGACCATCGGGAGAGATTCGTGGGAACGAAGCACTTCCTCCTTCCATACGTGCATTATATAAGGTATCGACCTGTTCTCCCAACAGTCCTGTTTGACTGTCGAAAGCCACGCGCAGGATAGAATAATGCATCTCCTTACGCTCATCAGGAAGTTTCTTGGCAGGTGCCGAACAGAAATAGAGCCACTTACCATCGGGTGACCAAGCAGGGAAGGTCTCCATTCTTTCTTCATTGAGAAAACGATTGTCTGCAGTCACCTGATACTCTTTAGTATCATACAATATCAAGTCTGAGGCACGGTCATAGACTTCCAGTGGCTGACGCCCCTGACCGAAGAAGGTTTGGTTGGTGGTGTTCGATGAAAAAGCGATGTATCTGCCTTCGGGATGCCATGCAGGATAGACAGCACCTTTCTGTGGTCCCATTTTCTTTGGATCCACCTTTTTCAGTTGCCCCTGATCAAGAATTATTGTGCCACCATTCTCTCCACGGGCATGAAACATCATGCGCTTCGCTGAGCGTCGGTCGAAATGATGACAGTTGATGCAAGCACTTGTTGTAGTTTTATTAGATACGATCTCGCGCTCACAAAAACTACCAAGCTCACGTTGGTAGATGCCCATGAATTGCCATGCTTCATACCCCGGTTCTATCAGTCGATAGGCAATCCAAGGATCAATACTATCCTTTGCCACAGAAATATTAAATGGACGATAACCGACACCATCTGGATGCTTTTCATCCCAGACAGCCACCTCTACCTGCATTTTCTTTCCAACAGTCTGTTGTAACAGGTGTTGCCAGTCGTCTTCGGGAATATCAATAACTTCGTCGCCATACACAGCCAATAATTCCTTTTCCGCCACAAGGAAACGCGCCTGAATATGTTCAGCTCCTTCTATCATGAAGTTGAGTGGTGCGATATTTGATGGAATAGTCACATCAGTATAATCGGGAAAAATGCTGGGCAGCGCTTGGCTTTGTTTTGCAGGTTTACGCATACCGCCACACCCCATTAGGAATAGCAGGAAGCAACAAGCCCCCACCCCAATAATCATTTGTTTTAAATCATTCATCTATCCATAGTTTTAGACATGCAAAGATACTCATTTTTTGTCAGATAAGAGCATCTTTACACCATAAAAATAGATAAACAAACGAGGACCGTGCCAGAGACACAGTCCTCGTGCCGGATAAACACGTTATCCTTGAAGTATTAATAAAAACTAGTTTCTTATTCTACGGTGCCTTTGCCAGCCAGACCGTCAGCATAACCAGCATAGCAATGTTTGCGGTTGTAGTTGCTGTCCCAAAGTCCAACAGGCTCGCCTGGACGCCATCCACTGTTGGCAGGAGCATCGGTAATACACCAGTTGGTGATACCGTATTGCTGTGCTTCAGGCACATACTTGAAGTATGCTGCAATAACATTCTTGTAGTATTCAGACATCTCTCTGTGTTGCTCATCAGTAAGATCCTGTGTCTTCAGCGTGTTACCGTCTGCATCCACATAACCCAGATCAAGTTCAGAGATCTTCACGAGTTTACCTGAAGCTGCAAGGATTTCGAACATCTTCACAATGTGCTGGAACTTCGAGTTGCGTGTAGCCTCGTTAGCATAGTAAGAGATGTGCATCTGCGTACCGATACCATCAATCTTAGTACCGTCCTTCTCCCATTCCTCAATCCACTTCACGAGCGACTTAGCCTTCATATTATCATCCCAATCAGACTCGAGATTGTAGTCGTTGATGAAGAGTTTCAGTTCACCTTCACCACCATTCTCAGCGAAGCGCTGACGAGCCAGTTTCACAGCGGTGCGCACATAGTCAACATCACCGAGGTAATCCTGCCAATAGAAGTTGTTGGCAGCATCTTTCTCGCTCACTGTACCACGAGTAGCCGACTGCAAGTCATACTTGCCATCACCATCAAGGTCATCACCAGCAAGAGGCTCATTGACAACGTCCCATGATGTAACATAGCCGTTGGTTGCCTTCATCATACCAGTAATCCACTGATCCATAGCCCAAGTCAAGGTATCCTTCTTCTCTTCATCGGTGAGTTCAATCTTGTTGGTTTTCTCCATTACGCCCCAATGTACGTCAGCGAAATAGTAGTCAACAGCGTGATCAACCTTACCTATGTTGAGATTGAAGGCAATGGAGTGCATGGGGTTAGCATCTGTAACCTGTGAGGGGATGGTTCCTGTCATCTCATACTTCTGCCACTTGGTAGTAAAGTTGGGATTGGCAGGGAGACAAGCCCAGTGGATATAACCGCCAGGAGCACCGTGACACTGAGTAGCAGAACCGATGTTCTCGGAAGCCTTGTAGTAGAACGAAATCTTATATTCTTCACCTGCAGTCCATGCCTTATTAGGAGTTGTGATAAAGAACTGGGTATCCCATTCATTTACAGCATTAGCATTACCATGGATTACGATGCAGTTCTTACCTTCTGGACCTCCGGCAACAGCTGTTGGAGTGAATTGCCCTTTACCAGCCTCAGCAACAGTAAAGTTCGCCATTGATTTGCCACTTTCCATCTCTCCATTTGTAATGAAGTCTTTAAACACTTCCATTACAGGAGATTCAGAGTGAGTAATCTGAACGTTCTTGATATAGATGGAACCTACAAACTGACCAGTCTGACAGAGAACAAATCCACCATCGGCAATGGCCACAAACTCTTTCTCAAACTCTTTCCATTCTGTATCGAAACCGAAAGAGCCTTGTGCTTGACCACTCCAGCCGCCAACGCCCCAACTCATGGTACCTTGACCAGTAGCCTTGATAGTCATCTTCAACTTATAGGTATTACCAGCAACAGTGGGCAGACCATTAGCCACATGATACTGAACCTTCCAGTTGTCAATAGCTTTAGCGTTGTCAATCTGAAGAGCACCTTCTACGGTGTTAACCTTGATATTGGCCTTTACCTCATCTGGAGCCCAGAAATAATAGCCAGGGGCAGTACTCCAATCTTGCTCATAGTCAATCTTATCAACCTTAGCATCTGGATCCACCTCAATTTCCTTGGCAGCTATAATACCTTTGAGATAGTTATTGTTCTGCTGTGCATGCCAAGCCAGCGTATGACCATAGATGGTAATACCATTTTCTTTAGCGTTGTTGACAAAGGCTTCAACGGTACCGAAGTCCATCTTGCCATCATCTTTCACACATGAAGCGTACTTCATAGCGTTGCCCGCAGTCATCTCGTCATAGTTAGAGTTGGCCAAACGGGTCACCAGACCGTCAGCATTATAGTCAGAGGCAGCCAAAGCCACACCCAACTTGAAGTTGGGGTGCTCTGAACGGTTGACGTATGTTTTTAATGCGTCGTAGTCTGCAAGATATTCCATGCCTGCAATAGAGGCTGGTTTTTCGAAAGCATAGCCCAGCTTGTCGTCATCGACACACGAAGTGGCGAGAGCGGCAGTAGCCAGCAGCATTGCTCCTAAAATCTTGTTTGAATGTTTCATACTTTTGTTATTGTTTAAATCAGAAACCTAATTACTTTTCGAAGGCGAACCAATCGGATTTCACACCACGGTCGCGAACAACTAATGTATCCTTGGTAGCACACTTGATGCCGCTATACTCAACGGTGTAGTCAAGATAGAGCACATCGCGGTCTTTACCACCCCAACTGTTCTTATCACCTTTATCAGCATACTGACCTGTACCAGTAGCAGTTACACCTTCTACATTCGACGATACGGTACAAGTACCGTTGCCATCGAAGTCGAGTTTCAACAAGCAATCAATATTGTTGCCGGCATTATCCTTTGCAGGACGATCCCACTGTACGCTATTGATACCAAGAGTCTTAAACTGGTTGAGCACTACTTCGTCCTTCTCTACGAATCCAGCATGACGTACAACTGTTCTACCGTCAGCGTAGTTATCAACACCACGACGCAGATAGTTTGACTGGTACTTGCTGATATATTTCACAGCATAGAGCACGTAGTTCTTTGGAGCCACATCCCAGTCACCAAGGTTGGTTATTGAAGGATTCTCAATACCTTCTTTGGGTTTACCAGAGAGGATACTGTCAACACCCACAGCGCTAACCATCTTCACTGGAATCACGTAGTTGAGTTCAGTAGCTTTAGGATCGTTGAAGAAATCATCGGTCAACTGTACAGTCACACCACCGATCACCTTACCTTTAGGGATAACGATCTGATTGGCAGCAAGTTTATAATAGTTGGAAGGCATAGCCACTACAGACTGATCTGTGCCTTTAAACTTCATACCGTCGCAAAGCGAGTTGTCAACAGCAATCTGGATAATCACATCGTTTTTGTTGTCATACACACCACCCATTGTGGCAATGATCTGACACTGGTGGTTATTGTCCAGTTTGGTATCATACTCAGGATCTTCACCCAGAGTAATGGTACGGATAGGGTTCTGTTCCCCCTGATAAGCGAAATAAGTTGTCGAATATTCGAAATCGGGGAAATCCCAATCGCCATTCTCACAAGAAGTAGAGGCAAGAGCCAGAACCCCAAGGGCAACCATCGCTTTGATATTATTCATTTTCATTGTTTTTCAGTTTTTATTAATAATGTCATTGATTACCAGCCCTTATTCTGTTGGAGCTGATCATATTTCAGGGTCTCACTGTATGGGATAGGACCCCAGTACATATAGTCTTTGTATGAACGTGTTTCTACGTCAACCACCTCATAGTGTGCGGGGTCGCCAGTAATCTTCATACCTTTGACAGTCTCATTCAAGTCTGCCTTCCAACGACGGAGATCCCAGAAACGGAATCCTTCGAAGCAGAGTTCTATACGACGCTCGTTGTGAATCAGTTCACGCATCTTATCTTTATCGGCAGCACATTCGTTCAGATAGGGGTCGTCAACGTTGGCACAGATGCCAGCACGTTCACGGATAGCCTTCATCACATCGTATGCTGAGAAGCCCATACGACTGTCTCTTGGTCCCCATGCCTCATTAGCAGCCTCAGCAAATCCGAGGAAGAATTCTGTGAAGCGCATGAGTGGTTTGATGTGGTGTTTACCCTGCTTTGAAGTAGGATTACAGTTTACATCACCATTGAGAAGTTTACGCATGTAGTATCCAGTACGTGTTGACTCACCATCCTTCTTGTCCATAGCATTGTTGTCAGTACCATCGAAAGCAGTAACGATTTCCTTGCCACCAAACTTAGACTTGTTCAGCACAATGAACTTAGCCAAACGTGGGTCGCGGTCTGCGTATGGATTCTGAGCATCATAGTTTGCTGCAGCAGCGCTGATGGGATAACCGTTTGCCATGGGGAAAGCATCGACGAGGTTCTGTGAAGGATTGATACGACCTTTACCAAACATAGTTGGTGGGAAGTTATTCTCCTCCATGCCAGAGCTTTCGCCAGCATTAGTACGCCAGAGCCATTCATTAGTATTCTGACCATTAGCGAGGTTCTTCAGAGCGTCGGCATTGGTAAACCAGTCATCACCCTTAGGATCGAGTTGTGAGACAGGATTAGAACCTAAATATTTGCAAACGTCAGCCATAGCCTTGGCAGCTTGTTCCCAGGTCACACCAGAACCTTCTGCAAAAGCAGGACTGGCTGCCAAGAGGTAAGCCTGTGCACGTACAGCTTTAGCAATGCGTGCGCTCATACGGTTCTTTGCAGTCACACCAAACACACGGTTGTACTGCGAAGCAGCAGCACCGAGTTGCTGGTATTTGGCAGGCACATCACCATCAGCATTGACGTCACCATATTCTTCAGGCAGCAATTCCACAGCTTTATTCACGTCGGCATCAATCTGAGCGATACACTCTTGGAATGTGTTACGTGGATAGTTGAACTGTGAATTCACATTCTCAGGCTCAGTCAGAATGGGCACACCCAGCAGTTTGCCATCTTCTGTCCATCCAGCGTGAGCACGGAGCAGGTGATAGATATAGAGGGCGCGCATACCATAGGCATCACCTTGGAAACGCATCTTATAGAGTTTTGACGAAACTTCGTCAGCAGCCCAAGTCACGTCCTCAGAAGTTTTGAGGAACAGGTTGATATACTGCATAGAGGCACGCAGATGCTGCCACTGGTCGAGAGGATTATTGTCCTTGCGCCATGCACCGCCTGCAATTTTACGGAATCCGTTGTTCACATCGTTTGAAACAGCATCGTCCGTAGCGGTTTCCGACCAAGGATAGCTCTCACCACCGTTACCCAAAGGATTGCTGATATAGGCATGTGCCAACAGTCCGGCAGCCCATGAAGGCATTTCCTTCAGGTCTTCCTCGCCTTTAAAGTTCTCTGGAGCTGGATTGAACAAGTCATCACAGCTGGTCAACGAGAGCATCAAAGGAGCTATCATTGTTGAAAGTATTGCTACTTTTTTGAATGTTTTCATTTTTCTTTGATTTATGAGTTACTAATTAGAACGAAGCTCTGAAACCAATGTTGTAAGAGCGCATCTGAGGTGCACCACCGATTTTGGTCTCCAGAATCTTACGCTCCTTGGCAATGGTCAGCAGGTTGCTTCCACCCACATAAACGTCGATACCACGTACGAACGAACCTTCGAAGAGGTTGCTTGGAAGTGCGTATGTAATCTGTACGCGCGAGAGGTTGAAGCGATCAGTGCTGTACATCCAGAAGTCTGAATAGCGGAAGTTGTTGTCACCATTGGTAGTGGTCAGACGTGGATAAGTGGCAGTAGCAGCAGTCTCGGGAGTCCAAGCGTTGCGAACTACCTCAGAGTACTTACCTGTACCACGAACCCACCAGTAAGAGTCGCTCTTCATGGCATGGCCACCCAACCAGAGGTTACCCATTGCAAAGAAGGTGAAGTTCTTCCACTTAGCAGTAAGGTTCAGACCCATGCGGAATGGAGTGTCCCAACGTCCGAGGAATACGCGGTCGTTATCATCAATCTTACCGTCGTTGTTCATATCAACATACTTGATATCACCAGGTTTTACCTCACCGAAGGTCTGCTCAGGAGCTGCATCGATTTCTTCCTGTGAGTTGAAGAAACCATCGCTCTTCAAGCCCCAAAGTCCGTTGAGCGGACGACCGATAGCTGAGAGATAATCAAACTCTATGTTCTCGTCGCGCTTGTCGGCAGTACTCTTATACCATGTACCGCTTACACCGAGGCTCAAATCCACTTCACCGATCTTCTTGTTTCCATATACACTGAAGTCAACACCAATACGTTTGTCAATGTTGTAGTTCACATAAGGAATAATAGAAGAGGTAGGATAACCAGTCTGTGTGAAGTAGTTCGGGAAGAGCGAAGTGGCACGTGTCAACATACCATCCATCTTGCTGGTGAAGAAGTTCACGTCAAAAGTGATAAGTTTGTCGAGCAACGAACCGCGGAGACCTACAGAGAACTCCTTACGCTTTACGAAGCCCATGTCATAGTTGTCACCACGCTGGAACTCAGTAGCAGCACCGCCTTCGAGGTCACCCCATGAATACCATCCACCAGTCTGTAAGATGGTCTTATACATGAAGTATCCGTCTTCGTTATCGCTGGCAGTGATGTCGATATCCTGGTTGATGATACCACCAGATACGTTCACCATCAAATCATCTACGAAAGTATCTTTCAGCACATCCTTAGTAGGACGCCATCCCAAAGTCACTGTGGGAGAGATTGCAGCACGGTTGCCTGCAGGCAACTTGGTTGAATATGGCATAGCAGCGCTGAAGTCAAAATAGTAAGTATGGTCGTAGTTATACGACAACTGCAAGCCGAGGTTGGCATTGGTAGTGCGATGGTAGTGACCATTGCGCTGAGTCTGCCAAGCATTGGCGAGTGCCATAGCGAACACGTTGTGTACGCCATCAAATGTACGAGCCCAATCAAACTGTCCGCTTACATTATAAGTATAGCGGTAAGAAGAATCGCTGATATACTGCTGACCGGTCTTCTTGTCTTCACCATACTGGGTGATGCTACCAATCATGTCAGGACCGTTATAGTTAGTCCAAGTTGGTGAGAAGGTAGCATAGCTGTTGCTATAACCCTGGTTGTAGGTTGAAGCATAGTCGATACCGTATTTAGCACGGAACATCAGACCCTGTGTCAGTGCAGCGAGATTTATGTCAAACTCAGTATTGAACTGGAACTGACGACTTACAAACTTGTTGTCACCTGCTGCGAAAGCATCAGCATAAGGGTTGGTGGGGTTCGACTGTGTACCACCGAAGAAGAATCCATTTTGCAGGTAGTTACTGTTCATCACCGAACCGAGCGATATTTTGTCGGTTGACTCGATGAAACTGATAGGAATCAATGGAGAAACGAGATGTGGACGCAATGTAGCGGCCTGTCCCCACCAATCAGTCTTTGCAGCGAATGCATCGTAGAAAGTCACATTAGCATCGGCCTTAGCAGACAACCAGTCGTTGAATTTCACGTCCATGTTACCACGCACGAAGAAACGGCTGGTAAAGTTGTCCTTGGTATTACCCACCTTCAACAGTTCGTTGTTGCGATAGTAACCTAAAGTAGTGTAGTACTTCACACGCTCTGTACCACCGGTAACTTCGACGATTCCCTCATAGCGAGTGGTGAAGTCACGACGATACTGGCTGTCGTACATATCAAAGTTAGGATAACGGTATGGATTCTTTCCAGACGCGAAGTTATAGATTTCCTCGTCTGAATAGTTCTTATCATAACCGTCATTGATACGAGCTTGGTTATAGTAACTCATATATTCAGCAGATCCCAGATACTTGGGGAACGAGATGGGAGTACCAATACTCATGTCAGCATGTGCGTTGATACGGAGGTCGCCCATCTGTCCGCGCTTGGTAGTAATCTGCAACACACCCTTAGCAGCACGTGGACCGTAGAGCACTACGGCAGCCGAACCTTTAAGCAGGGTAACTTGGTCTATTTCCTGTGGAAGCACGTTGTTGGCATCGCGAACCATTCCATCTACCACAACGAGATAGTCGCCATATCCCCAGAGACCGCCATTGACACCGCCGACCACGTTTTCGATATACTCGATACTGCTGGTGGCATAGTTCTTTTTGGCCATCTCCTTCATGTCTATTACCGACACACCGCCCATAAGGTCTTGTTTATCGACAGCGCGGAATGCCACTTGCACCTTGTCGAGCGTATCGGTCTCGGCTTCTTGGGCATAAACACCTGTTGAGCCTGCAACCAAAGATGCACACAACGCAAGTCCTTTATATATATGTCTCATTTGTTATTCTGTTTAATCATTAATATTACCATTACCAACCAGGATTCTGGCCGAATTCAGGATACATCGTAACATCATCGATACGGAATGGCAACCAATAGTGCTTAGCCGAAAGCTTACGTGTCACGAGAACTTCCTGTTCAAAGTTGACCACAGCATTGTCCTTTGGTGCATTACCATCGAAGGGCACACTTGGATCACGGTCAAATGTCTGCTTGGTCTTGATAGTGTAAGGATAAACGGTGAGGAGTTTCCAACGACGGAGGTCATTGAAGCGATGGCCTTCGAAAGCCAACTCTACAGCACGCTCACGGCGTACTTCACTCATGAACTTATCTACACTTGCGGTAAAGTTTGGTGCTACATGATCAACACCTGCACGGTCACGGATCACATTGATAGCATCCTCGGCAGAGAGATTGCATCCACTGGCTTTCGCTGTGGCACTTCCATAACCCTCTGCAGTAGCCTCTGCATAGAGCAGATAAACCTCTGCCAAACGCAGCCATGAGAGGTGCATGTGGAATCCCCAACCATAATCGTTATCAGCCAAGTTAGCACCGATGGGTATAAACTTATAGTTCAGATAACCAGTACGTGAGGTTGACTTCGGGTCGTTCACGCCATTACCACCATTATAGAAGTTGGCAAACTCGTAAGGACCATACTTGGCAACATCGGCAGCCACGTTTTTGATCATCTTCACACCATCATAGACAATGTCGTGATAGAAACGTGGGTCGCGGCCTTTCCAAGGATGATGCTCATCGAAACCAGAAGCAGCGTTGACAGTTCCGTCTTCGTTATAGAGAGGTTGTCCGTTAGCCATACCATAGTAGTTTACATAGTTAGCAGTAGGACAGAGAATGATACCGTCACCGTTACAGATAGCAGAGATCTGGTATGAGTTCATCTGGCGCCAGTATGAGTCAGCACCGAATGAAGGGCTACGCATGATAGCTTCGGTAGAACCAGGCATCAAGAAGTCCTTACGCTCATAGAACAGTTTGCTGTAGTCAGCAAAGTCAACAAGTTTATACTGGCACTGGCCTTTATCCACCATAGAGATCACTTCACCGAGCGCATCGGCAGCAATCTTACAGTAGTTGGCATCATAAGTGCGCAAATCGTTGTCTGTTCCATTGACCATCAGTGGGCTACCGGCATAGAGGGCAGCTTTACCAAGATATGAGAGTGCCCAGATCTTGTTAGGACGGAAGATGTTGTTACCCTTGGTAGGACGACCAGTATCGGTATCATCCCAATTGACAGGCAACAGTTTAGCGGCTTCACGGAAGTCTGCAATCATGTGGTCTGCACACTCCTGATAGCTCATACGTGGAAGTCTGAACTGCTCCTGTGGATTGAGAGGTTCAGTCATGTAAGGCAGACCTCCCCAATAGGTAGTCAGTTCGAAATAGAACCATGCACGGAAGAAGAGCAACTGACCTTTGATAAAATTGCGTTGTTCCTGAGTAGCATCAGTGAGCATACCATCTTCAAGGGCCTTCAGACCGATGTTTGCCTGACGGATGGCATACCATCCACCACCCCAGAGTGACTTCTTGAAACGGTCGTCTTGGTTGGAACCCTGATCAATAGACCAGTCACGGTCCAAGAAAGTACTACCGTTTTTACCCGAACCGTAAAGGAAGTCGCGGTATGAACCTTTATCAACTGAGTAGCCAGCCAGATATTCGCCGGCACCGGTAGTGATGATTTCATCTTCTCCCCAGTTGAATGAGCTTACCCAGTAGTGCTTGGCAACATCGGGGATGACGTTATACATCACCTCGACATATCCCTGGAAATTCTTGAAGTTCTTGAAGGCGTCTTCTTTCGACAACACGGTCTGCTCATCACGATCCAGATAATCGGTACATGAGCTGAGTCCGAGTGTCATGCAGAAAAGTGCACCAAGAACATATATAAATGTTTTCTTCATTTTTTTTGCGTTTAAAGTGTGATTTTGAAACCTAAGTTGAAACGCTTCTGAGTAGGATAAGCACTCCATCCACCGGTATTTGACTCACGGTCGTCTGGCATATCAGTCCAGAGGGCGAGGTTGTTACCGTTGACGAAAAGCTTCAGACTCTGAAGTCCAAGTGAGTGGAGCCATTTCTCCTTAGAGAAGGTGTAGGCGATTTCTGCATATTTCAGACGGAGATATGAACCGTCGAACATGAAGCGTGTACCATCTGTATATGGGCTCTTCTTAGTCAGCCATCGTGGCAGGGGCACATCACCGGTCTGGTTTTCCTTAGTCCAATAGCTACCTTCGTGGTAAGCGGTGTTACGTGTACCGCCGAGACTGCTCAAGCCCACCGAACGTGATACGTTGTTGGTGCCATAGAACTGTACGAAAGCAGAGAATCCCTTGAAGTCAACACCAATCTGGAAGTTGCAGGTATTCTGAGGGATACTGGTGAATCCGTAAGGAATATAGTCGTTAGAGGTAATCTTACCGTCACCATCATAGTCAAGGATGATATAGTTACCGGGCATACGCTCGTCGTCGTTTTGGTCGTGAGCGGTACTACCATAGAGTTCGTCCCAGTTGTTATAGTAGCCCTTGTCAACATAGCAGTAGGTCTGACCGATACCCTTGCCAGCGTTCTTCTGGTAGATAGGTTTCAGTTCTGGGTCATCGCGGTCGATGATTTCACTCTTAGCGTGGGTGAACGATACGTTACCCCAGAGACGCCAGTCCTTATTGAGTTGTTTATTGAAGCGGATGTCAACTTCATAACCTTCACTGTTCACTTTACCCTTATTGACTGCAGGAGCACCACCGCCGAAGTATGAAGGAACGGCACGGTTGTTACCTGTAATCAAAATATCGGAACGCTTCTCCTTGAAGTAGTCGAACGATCCAGTGATCAGGCCACCGAAGAATCCGAAGTCGGCAGCAATGTCGAGCTTCTTAGCTTTCTCCCAGTGGAGGTCGGGGTTACCAAACTGTGTCTGTTGCCACCAAGTATAGGGGCTCTTTGCAGGATCCACACCTGTACTGTTCTGACGGAAGGCACCTGAGTTAGCCCAGAGATCCATATAGAGCCAGCGCTGGTTTGACACCTGGTCGTCACCGATTTCACCGTAAGAAGCACGGAACTTCAACATATCAATAATGTGCTTATCGCGAAGCACCTTCATGAACTTCTCTTCACTGATAGTCCATCCGATAGCACCTGAGTTGAAGAATGCGAAACGGTTGTCGGGTGAGAAGAGTTCAGATCCGTTGTACGCACCGTTATACTCAATCATATATTTATGAGCATAGTCGTATGTTGCACGGAATACCCAGTTCTCACGATAGTAAGGCTGCTGGCTACCGGTAGCATACTGTTCACGGTTGAAGTTACCCATGGCACCTACGTTGTGCTGACCGAACTGACGCTGCCAGTTAACCTGTGCAGAATAGTTCAAGCGACGATATGACATCCAGTCGTTCACCTTACCAGCACCTGTTTTCCAAGCCTTGTTGTTCTTAAAGTCAAACTTGTAGTTCTTGTCGGTAGTAACATTGGTTACAATCTTACCGGTCTCAGGGTCAATCCACTGTGTGAAGTCATCCTCCCAGTCGGTGGTATCATCAATACCGCGGCCTGTTTCATTGAAGGCGTTGTCGAATGCCAAACGTACCTGTGCACGCAATCCCTTGGTGATGAAGCCGAGGTCTTGTTCCAAGGTGAAGTCGGTGTTCAAACGGTCGTTAGTAGTATAACCGATACCGTTCACGATCAAGTCCATCATAGAGTTGGTAGCAGCCTGGTCGGGGTTCGGAGCATAGTAACCGAAAGCACCATTGCTGTAGATAGGACGGAAGGCATCAGGTGAGATACCATAGAAAGCAGACCAAACGAGATTTTCATACTGACCCTGTGTAGCTTTCTTCACTGCGTGTGAACCAGAGAGGTTTACGTGCAATTTAGTTGTCTTGGTAAGATTGAAGTCCAAGTTGCTGCGCACGTTGACACGGTCGTAAGAAAATCCTGGGTCATAACCACGAAGTGAAGGCATCTTCTTATAGATGTCACCTTCATGAGCGTAATCGACACTTGCGAAATACTTGGCAAATTTAGTACCGCCAGAGATATTCACGTTAGCCTGATACGAAACTGCGACGTCCTTCAGCAACTCATCGACCCAGTTTACGTTAGGATAACGTTCAAACTCCTCCTGGTTGGCAGGATGGCGATACTTATTAATACGGTCACGAGTCAGATAGTAAGCCCAAGCCTCAGGACGGTAGGGCAACTCAGCCTCGATGACATCATTACGCAGACTGAGCGCATCGTAAGCATCCATCATATCAGGAAGCTTCGAATAACTCTTCAGCGTAGTGCTTGCACTAACATTGACCGTAGCCTTGCCCTCTTCACCACGTTTGGTGGTAATCAAGATTACACCGTTGGCACCACGTACACCGAATACTGCTGTGGCTGATGCGTCCTTCAGCACGGAGATGGTAGCAACGGAGTTGATATCAACGCTCGACATGGGGCGCTCGATACCATCGACAAGGATAAGAGGTGCACTGTTGTTCCACGACGTCACACCACGAATGGTGATGGTTGGATCTTCATCACCAGGCTGACCAGTAGTCTGCATGGTAACAACACCAGGCAGGTTACCCGCCAAGGCCTGTCCCAAACTGGTCACACCACCGGTGCGCTCCAACACTTTCGCCGTGGTTTGCGTAATGGCACCGACCACAGACTCTTTCTTCTGTTGACCGAAACCAACAACAATTACCTCTTGCAGAGCGTTATCGTCAGAAAGTTCAATACGCAGATTGCGCTGCTTACCAACCTTCACGCTCTTGGTAACCATGCCGACGTATGAGAATTCCAGAACGGAAGCCTCAGAAGGCACGTTGATAGAGAAATTACCGTCGAAGTCGGAAACCGTACCCGAACTGGCATCTCCCTTAATTCTCACTGTAGCTCCGATGAGACTTTCACCAGAACCATCCACGATCGTACCCTTGACCGTGATTCCCTTCTGGGCAAATGCGCCCAAAGTGAAGAGCATCAGCATCGCGATCAAAGAGAGCGAACGCTTCATTGTTAACACTTGTTTAACCATGTTTTTTCATTTTTGATTTGATATTTTGTTTTAGGTTGCTGAATTCACAAGCTTATTTCTGCGTACAAAGTTACGTATTTACTATAGTTTTCACTTTTCACAGAGTAACAAATACTTTATTTAGACGATAACACCTTGCGATTGCGCACAGTTCCGTCCTTTAACACTTGTTTAATGATATAAACACCCTTTTGCGGTTTTTCCACCTGTTCACCTCTTATATTATAATAATAGGTGTGAGCCACTTCTTGCGAAGAAGCCACCGAACCGATGCCCGAAGCGTTTTGTTGCTTCTCCCACCACTCTTTATACCATTGGAAACAGGCATAGGCACAGCACTCCTCAAAGAGATTATACTTTTTCGCGTTTTGGAACGCTGGTCGCACAGTGCCATTGGCGAGATATTCGTCAATATCGAGATAGTCATGGGTATGGGTGAGTGTCATACCGATATTACCGAAGTGGTCATGCACGGCTTTCCAAGCTGCGCCCCATTTCGACGTCGAACCAGTTGCCCAACTGCCAAAGTTGGGAACGACCCATTGGTTCCACTCATTATAGTGTCCCTCCGATGTACGTCCGGGATCTTCTGGCGACCAATCAATCTCGGTCACCATGACGGGTTTGAAATCCACTACAGGCACATCATTATGAAAATTGGTAATGAAAGTCTGTGGATTGCAGTTATTATCGGTAATGTTGCCATACCATCCAGAATAGACATGAACGGCATAACCAAAGTTATTATCACTGATAGGATACTCCTTATAGCCCACATAGTTCGACTGATAACCTGCACCCGGCACCCAGATTATTCCGGTGAATCCTGCTTGACGAATAACATCTACTACGGGTTGGAAGAAATCGTGCAAGGCATTGGGAGCGAGGAATTGTCCTTTACCATAGTCATAACCATACTTTACGCCATTAGCCGAATATACATTGACGGGTTCGTTGGCGAGTTCGATAGACACTTTACCTGCCAACGCTTTAATCTCTTCATGTTGTGCAAATTCCCGCCAAACGGTCTTCAGATAATTCTGATAACCATCACCCACCTTGATATTCTGCGGACAAACTCCTGGAGGACGCACAATGACATAAAGTCCGTGGGCAAGCGCTTTCTTTATAAGAGGTATATAAAGCTGATTGAGGAAAGTCTTATAGCGAGCGAGCGAGAATTTAGAAATATCCGCCTCGTTGGTTGCATTTCCGCTATTGGTCCAACAAGGATCCATGTGCAGACGGAACACATTGCAATAAGACCCTTGCGACTTGTCGGTAATAGCCGTGAAGATTTTCTCAAAGAAATTCAGACATGGTGGAATGTCGGCTGTGTCGTAACCGGGCTTCCACGATTGCCATCGCCATCCGTTGAAATAGCGGTTGGGCGTGTCCATCACACCGTGCAGCTGAATAGCCTTACCAGTGGGATCAACCAACTGTTTGCCGCTAACCTTCAGAGCAGGCAATTCGGTTGTGGTCTGTGCCCCTGCTCTTGCAACATTTGCAAAAAGCAGGAGTATCAGCCACAGCCGAATTGATTTTGAATAGTTGAATAGTTGCATTGCTTCTTTTTTAGTTTTAGGAAACCATGTACCATGGTTTTTCCTGTTTTACATAACCCAGACTGCATTGGAGTCTAAATGGTTTGTTTAGTTTGATTGCAAAGTTACGAAGTATTTCGCACGAGTAGTTTACAGTGTGTAACATACACTTTATATAACCTATATCATGTATCAAAACCTTTTCATCATGTACCAAACAACACATTTTCCCCATATAAAGGATGGTTTTGGGCCATTTTGTGTCGTTTTATAGAGGTTTTAACACTTTCATATAAAAATACATGTAACATAGAAAAAAACACCGCCAATGATGGTTTATTGCGGAAAAAGCAGTAATTTTGGACCAGAAACAAATATCTAACCCAAACATCTCCTAATGGTCTAACGACCCTTGGGGGCTAAAACAAGAAAAAGACAATGAAACAAATCCATTCAGAACAGGCTCCAGCTGCCATCGGCCCTTACAGTCAGGCCATCGAAGTAAACGGTTTCGTATTCGCATCTGGACAGATTCCTGTAGATCCTGCCACCGGCAACTTTGTAGAAGGCGGTGTTAAGGAACAGACTCGCCAGTGCCTCACCAATGCCAAACATGTACTCGAAGCCGCAGGCACCGATTTGAGTCATGTGGTAAAAACCACTGTCTATCTCGACTCTATGGACGATTTTGCTGCTATGAACGAGGTTTATGCCGAGTTTTTTGCTCAGCCCTACCCTGCCCGTTCGGCTGTTGCCGTTGACCGTCTGCCCAAAGGGGCTTTGGTCGAAGTAGAGGTTCTGGCTGCCAAATAAGCATTGCCATGGTATATAGCGACCGCCGGGTCATTATCTCGTTGCTCATCGTGGGTATCGCCATGATGGGAATCCTTTTTGTGCTGACCGACGACAACCATACAGAATCGGTACGCGCACGTAAAGAAGCTCCAGAAAAGTCCAAGCATCGCTATTATCACACCCAAGGACAGCGGGTGGAGTCGTTTGTGTTTGATCCGAACACAGCCGACTCTACCCAACTGCTCCGTTTGGGACTGCGCCCATGGCAGGTGCGCAACATTTATAAATACAGGTCGAAAGGTGGCATCTATCGCACTAAAGCCGATTTTGCTCGCCTTTACGGACTGACCGTCAAGGATTACCGCCGACTGGAACCCTATATCCGCATCTCGGCAGACTATCAGTCGGCAGCATCACTGGTTGCCGACGACCGTCACCCACGCGACACCTCTCGTATGCGACGTGACTCGCTCTACCAGCATCGCGACACTACAAAATGGATTAAGAAGATTACCAACACCCAACGCATCGTGCTCAACACTGCCAACGAGGAAACGCTGCGTCAAGTGCCAGGCATCGGCACGTTCTATGCCAAGGAGATTATTCGCCATGGTAAATGGATTGGTGGCTATGTGGATGTCAACCAACTCGACGAGATTGAGAATTTTCCCAAACAGGCCAAACAGTATTTCGTCATCAGCAAGCCCAATCCTGCCAAACTGAAAATCAACGAGTTGTCGTTCTCTGCTTTGCGGCGTCACCCCTACATCAATTTTTATCAGGCTAAAGACATCATAGACTATCGCCGGCTCTATGGTCGTATCCACTCGCTGGCAGACTTAGAGTTTTCTGCCGCATTCAGCGAACATGATTTGAAACGCTTGGAACCCTACGTGGAGTTTTGATTTCACACCGCACGGATATGTTTTTCCTACATTCTATTGTGCGATTCATTTTTTTATAGTACCTTTGCCAGTGCGGAACATCCGCCTAACCTATACATAAAAGAAATGAAAAAACTAACATTACTATTGTTTATGGCTATACAGACCATGACTCTACTCGCTCAGGAAAAACTGGTGGCCCTCAGTTTTGACGATGGTCCCAACACCACCACTACAGTCCACATGCTCGATGTATTGAAGAAACATGGTGTCAAGGCATCTTTCTTCGTCATTGGCAACAATATCACCGAAGAGAGTGCCGTAGTGATGAAACGTGCCCACGACGAGGGCCACGAGATTGAGAACCATAGTCTTACCCACAGTCCAATGTCGCAACTCACGCCCGACTCTATCCGCAAAGAAATCAAGACAACTTCGGCTTTGGTTGAGAAATATGTGGGTGAGGCGCCTGTGTTCTTCCGTCCACCATATATCAATGTCAACCAGACACTGTATGATAATGTCGATTTGGGATTCATCTGTGGTGAAGGTTGTGAAGACTGGCTCGACCATGTCACTGCCGAACAGCGTGTAGAGCGCCTGACAGCTTGTGCACGTGACGGTATCATCTTCTTGCTCCACGATTTCAAGGGCAACGAACAGACTGTTGCTGCTGTTGATCAGCTCATTCCCATACTGCAAGCCAAAGGTTTCCGCTTTGTCACAGTCAGAGAACTCTTCAAGGCAAAAGGTGTTAAAGCACAGAAGAATCTGATTTACAGCGATGTTATGCATCCAGAGCATCGCATCCAGTAGCAGCACATTATTCTTCTAACCGCACCATCTATGTAGTTTCTACACTTCGTGGAAAGCCGCCATAGACGAAAAGAGTTGAAAAGATTTGCATAATTGAGGATAAATCTTTAATTTTGCCCACATAACGTGCAAAATCGATGACATTCGAACAAGAAATAGCCGAATACGAGAAGTTGCGACAACAATATCAAAACATTGTCGTCAAC
Source organism: Prevotella sp. P4-98 (assembly GCF_002251405.1). NCBI lineage: Bacteria > Pseudomonadati > Bacteroidota > Bacteroidia > Bacteroidales > Prevotellaceae > Prevotella > Prevotella sp. P4-98. Next base: position 19,818 of record NZ_NPJC01000058.1, read on the forward strand.
AAGATGGACAGAGCAGAATACCTCAATTACAATGAGATACTCTACTCTACCCATTCATGTGCCATAGAAGGCAACACTTTCTCTGTAGATGACACACGCGAACTGAAAGAAAAAGGACTGGGCATGATTCCAGCAGGCAAGAGTTTGCTTGAAGCATTCGAAATGCTTGACCATTTCGATGCATTCGAATACATCGTCCAGCATATCCAAACACCACTCAACGAGGAACTTCTGAAAGAAACCAATAGGCGAGTGACTTGCCACACCCTATCCTATAAGTCACCAGATGCTACACCTGGTGAATATACCACAACAGATATGGCAGCAGGCGACACTGTCTTTGGCAGTCACGAAAAACTTGTGGCAAAGGTTCCCGAACTTCTCGCTTCTACCGAAAAAGCTATTCTTGCTGCGCAGACTTCACAGTCTGCTGCAACATCGTCGATAGCAATACCACACCCTATGGTCATTGCTGCACGCTTTCATGGTTTCTACGAATACCTCCACCCCTTCCGCGATGGCAACGGACGAACAGGTCGCCTCATCAGCAACTACATCTTGCTACGTTTAGGCCATCCACTACTGATCATCCCAGCAGAACAGCGACAAGAGTATATCTCTGCACTACGTATGATTCGCACCGAAGCCACTGATGAGCACCTTATACTTTTCTTCTTCAAGATGGCAACGGAAAGAATGCGCAACGAACTGAAACAGAAAGAGATCAACACCAATCTATTCAGCACATTTCTCTTCTAACCGTTGCTATCAGCAAAGATGTTTCGCGTGGTCAAAGCCCTGACCGGCGTACATAAATTTAGTTTTCAAGAAATATTTGAACACCGAACACCACATTTTGCTAATACATTGACATACAACAAACTACATGGTGTTCGATGGTGTTTATAACGCATTTATCGAACACCCATCGAACACCATAGATTGATTAGTTCCTCACAGGCGTTTCACAAGATAGTCTGTACCATATCTGGTGACACGTCTTTCCAAACCAGCAATCTGTTTCAAGTGACGACCAAGTGTTTGTATATTCGCCACACTCAAGCCACTGCCGAACCGAGTTTTCAGTTCGGCATAGATTTTTGCTACTGACAGATACTCACCCTCTATCTCATTGGCTGCCGGTGAGAAACATGCTGCGAAACACTGTTCAACAGGGATGATGGTGGTAAACCGCTCGTTGTTTTCCATGACAAGTCTCGTTTGTTCCTCGTCAAACCATGTTTTCTCACCATTTTCTATTGCCTCAACTGCCTGTGCATAAAGTTGTTCGTGGTTGGGACGACAATCCACACGTATAGGAGCAGTCAACTCGATAGCCATAAAACGGCGATTGCCTGACGGATCTGCCAAGATATCGTCCATATTGCTGGTGGCAATAAACGAGGCGAGACGCGGAAATTCCTCAACATGAGTGCCATAAGCGCGTTTGATCTTGATATTAGACAACTGGATGAGGTTTTTCAGAAAACCCTGTTGCACCTTGGGCGATATCTGGTTGAACTCGTCGAGATTGATCAGCAGAAACTGCGACATAGCCTGCAATACCTGACGTTTCTCGTTGAGTAAAAGATTGTCATTATAGCCCCATTGCAGTTCGGGCGGTAGCAAACTGCGACAAAACGTACTCTTATGGTAACCCTGTGGCGAAATGAGCAGAGGCACCATACTGTTGCCATACCATCGGTTATACTGTCCTCGCCATTGGTTGACCATGGCGAGAAACCAGATGCGAAACCATGTTTCCCAGTGTGGATTGGCGGTTGGCACGGTTCGTGCCAATGCTCCGATATGGTCTTGTCCGTCCCATTTTCCATGCAGTCGGTAGAGATAATGGTCCATAGGATTGTATTTGCGTATGATATCCGACTCAAGATAATTTCTCACATCTTTATAGGAGACATTGATTCCTGCCAGAAGGAGTTCGACCGCCATGCGTTTTTTCACGCGTTCATCGAGTGGTTGAAAGTCATAATACGCTTTCTGCCGATTCAGATACTCGGTATATTTCATCAGATCATTATAGCGAAAGTCGTAGTGACTGTCAAAATAGGCAATCATACGCTTAATCTCCGAATGCGGATTTTCCGTTGCATCATCGACTTTCACAGGCGATGGCATATCCAACATATCAGATTGACAATCTACCCCATAGCGATTCACACGAAGCGGTATCGCCTGAGGATTGTAATATGGATGAGCATCGAGAGTGTTGAGGAAATTATCATACAAAGTAGATACTTCCTTCGCCCCTTTTCCTTCAATCTGTGAGAGATAGAGCGGTCGGATGCGTGCTGCTGCCTGACGGTAGAGGTGTTTTGCCACTTCTTCATCAGTAGGCAACATGCCATTTTCATCGGCATAGCGCACCAACACCACGATGCCCTTAGCATCTGCAGCGGTCACCACAAGGTAGGTAGAGGGCAGAAAAGCGGCATTTGTCTTGGCTTTTTCGAGTGATTCTTTCCCTATAATGTCATCAAAATACAACATAAGAATACCATTGTTACGGGTCATCATAAGGTTGCCGTTGCTGTCTTTTGTAAATTCAGCAGCAGGGAACACATGGCGCCAAGTGGGGATGGCATGATGAAAGTCGTAGCCCAAAATACTGTCGGCAACCTCTTCTCGAAATTTTCCCACAGTCTGTTGCGCATCATCATGTGCAATTTGCTCCATCCATTTCACGATGTCAACGGTTCTCAAGGTCTGTCTGTTTTTTGTGTTTCGTCTTGTAATTGTGAATTTCATAGTATTTATATTTATTTGTTGTTCAATAACTTATGTTTATTTCTCCATACAGGCGTCCGTATCTTTCATGGCTATCCAACATTTTCAGTCCTTTGCCACATACCTGACAAAAGTATTATCAAACGTTGGATAAAGGTATTATCAAACGTTAGATAAAAGTATTGTCAAACGTTGGATAAAGGTATTGTCAAACGTTGGATAAAAGTATTGTCAAACGTTAGAAAGATGTTCTTTCAACGTTGGAAAGATGTTTTTTCAACGTTGGAAACGACTCATATCAAACGTTGGGCAAAGACTTATACGCCTGCATGGTTGACACTTATTCAATAGGCTGATCTGTCAGCATGTATTCATCTTCATAATGGTCGAATGTCACATAAGTACACCCATTGTCATTAAGCATACCAGCAATCGCTTGCTGTTGTTCGGAAGACAGATGTTTTTCTCCTCGGTTATAACGGTAGAAGGTGGAAATACTGCCCAAATAATTGATCAACTGTTGGCGCACTTCGCCAATTTTACCATACTCCACTTGCTTCAACATATTGTTCATTCCCCATGCTGTTTTCACCATTTTCAAGCGCACGAAATAATGACAATCTCCATTGTTGACAGCATCGGGATAGATGGCAAGTCCTTGGTGGAGATCAGCATCTTTGTACTGCATAGAGATTTGTCGAAAACATTGTGAGGCAAGCGGGCATTGGGTATTGAAACAAAAAGCCCATTGGTCAGTAATCAATCGTTTGACAGTCTGTGTTTCGATAGGTTGTGTTTTCATAAGCTGTTAATTATTAAGTTATTAAATTTAAAAATGTATTTCTCGTTATCTGGTTCATGCCCGTTAGGCTGATAGGGCGTGGTGTGTTTTTCCGCCTACAAAGATAATAAATTTGATAAGCGAATGCAAGAGTTTTCCAATATTTTTTTTCGGCTTTGTTTTTTCGCCATCGTCCAAATCCATCATTTTTTTCAAACAAAACAGGACGTTGAGGATCTCTCCCTAAATCTGATTTTGGTGGTCGATGTGTGGTCGAAAATCACAGTTTCCGCCATTCGACCACACAGGGCATTTCATTCTCCTTCAATGTTTTAGCCCAGTCTGGTGGTCGAGTGGTAACAAAAGTGCAATATCGCGTGTGCGCATGCACGCGACGTCTCCTATTTCATAGAAAACGCATCCTTTGCTTTTTTCTCCAAATATATAGCTTTTGCAGCATACTAAGAAAACAAGCAGCTATTACGCATCAGGCTGTATGGCAGAAACATGCTTAGGAATTTTGTGATTTTATAGTCTAAAAACTACGGAATTTTGTGATTTTACAGCCTAAAAACCACGGAATTTTGTGATTTTATAGCCTAAAAACCATGGAATTTTGTGATTTTATAGCCAAAACGCTTGGGAATTTTGTGAAAAACAAGTATCTTTGCAAACAAAATAGAACCAAAAAGTATTGATTATGAAGCTTTTGCAAAGAAAGATTGACAGCATTCTAAAAGAATGGAAGAAAAACGAGAACAGACTTCCTCTTATCGTCAAAGGTGCACGACAAGTGGGAAAGACAGCTTCTATCTTGCAATTTGCCCATAGCAACTACAAAAATGTGGTAGCCATCAACTTCGTATTGCAACCCAAATACAAAGCAATATTCGAAGAAGGTTACGAGGTGGATGACATCATCAGAAATCTAACACTTATCGATCCTGCTCTGAAGATTGAACCTACAAACACTCTTATCTTCTTCGATGAAATGCAAGACTGCCCAGCCTGCGCCACCAGTCTGAAAGCCTTTAAGATAGACGGCAGATATGATGTTATCTGCTCTGGCTCGCTGATGGGCATCAACTATCAGGAAATAGAATCAAATAGTGTAGGATATAAAGAAGATTACACCATGCATTCCATGGATTTCGAAGAGTTTTTGTGGGCAAAAGGTTATGACTCCTCTTTCATAAATAGTCTATACGACAAAATGACTACCGTCACTCCACTTACTCGTATAGAGATGGATATTCTGGAGAAGATATTCCGTGAATACATGACCATTGGCGGCATGCCTGCTGTGGTCAACCAGTTTGTCTCTAACAAAAACTTCAGTGGTACACTCAAAATGCAGCAACAACTTCTGCTCGACTACGAAGAAGACATTACCAAATATGCACACGGACTCGACAAAGGCAGAATCAAGAATGTCTATGACCACATCACCGTATTCCTTGGACAAGACAATAAGAAATTCCAAATAAGTAAAATTGCCCGTGGAGCGAGAAACAGAGAATATGTGGGAACCATTGAATGGTTGCGCAATGCCGGTATCATCAACGTATGCTATTGTTTGTCACAACTTACCCTTCCATTGAAAGGCAATTATGATCCCAAAACCTATAAACTCTATTATAAAGACACAGGATTGTTGGTTGCATCACTCGACGAAGAATCACAAGAAGACCTAAGGACAAACAAAAACTATGGCACATACAAAGGTGCTATTTATGAAAACATCGTGAGCGATATGCTTGTCAAACAAGGATACAACCTGTATTTCTATCGCAATGAGAAATCCACTATTGAGATGGACTTCTTTATCCGCGATGCCAAATCACTCATCCCCGTAGAGGTTAAAGCCACTGACAATGCCACTAAATCACTGTCAAAACTGACAGCGCAAGATGGAAAATATCCCGACATCCGTTACGGCATCAAACTCTGCAACAAGAACATAGGATTCAATGGGAAATACTATACGTTTCCCTACTTTCTCACCTTCTTGCTCAAAAGATTGCTGAGCACAAACTCCCTCACACGCTGAGTATATTCCTGATGATGGTCACGATAGGCATGCGCATGGTCTGACCCTGTTGCCACATAGATGGCTTTGCGACCGTGTGTCTTTGCCTCGTAAAGGGGTTTCAGCATGCGATAAGGCACGAAGTCATCGCAGTCGCCATGGATAAAGAGCATCGGTTTCACACTCTTGCGCACCTGGTCGATCTGTCGGGCTTCGTCAAACGACCAGCCATAACGTGCCTTGCAGAGCCACGACGTGGTAGTCATCAACGGAAAGGCGGGCAGTCCAAACTGGTCTTTCAACTGTGCAGCAAACTCATCCTTCACCGAGCTGTAGCCACAGTCTTCCACGAAACACTCCACTCTATCGGGTGTTTGCTCTCCAGATAGCGCCATCACCGTGGCGGCCCCCATCGAAATGCCATGAATCACCTGACGCGTTGACTGCCCGTCAGCAAAGATGCCATCAGCCACTTCCGACCAACGCAACACATCCCAACGGTCGTTCCACCCCATCTGTATATGGTCGCCCTCACTTTCGCCGTGGGCATAGAGGTCGGGCAATAGTACATTGAATCCCATATCATGATTGTAGAGATAGGCAATATGGAGCATACCCTCTGCCCTCACCTTATAGCCATGCACCACCACTGCCGTGCGGTTGGTGTGTTTCGGCGCATAGAGGTAGATGGCATGGGCACGATAGCCCGATGGCATCGTGACAAAGGTATCTTTCACACAGTGGTTCTGATAGACAGAGTCCATCCAGTGTGTCGTCCACGGACATTCGTCTTTGATGCGGTCTTGCCAATGTTCGGCACTGTTACGCTCTTGTTGTGGATAGCCCAACGAATAGTCGATCATATAACTGCTGGCTCCTGCCAGTATCAATGCCACCAGTATCAAAACAATGGCAACCGAGACTTGGAAGCGTCTTTTCTTTCTCTTTATCATTGCGTTACAATCTTTATTATCTTTGCTATTTCATTGGCGAAGATACAACATTTCATGCAAACCTGTATCATCCTCACTCATATTTTATAATATCTTCACAACCGCAAGAGTCTTTCCACCATCTCTTGTCATCGGAATTATTCGTTTCTATCATCAATAACCAAAAACACCTAAACGATAAAGAAACAAACACGAATGCTTGGTATTCACAGACAAATAGTGTAACTTTGCATAAGACTATTACTATTCCCAACAATAACATACCACACTAACATGAAAAAAGTATTATTCCTCTTGTTTCTGATTGGAACAACTTTCACTGTATCTATATCAGCTTCTGTCAATATACCATTAAACGATGGATGGCTTTTCAACCGTGGCTTTCAAGCTTCTTCTGGAATGACAAAAGTAAACCTGCCACATACATGGAATGCAGAGGACGGAATGTTTGGCAACACCGATTACTATCGCGGACTGTGTAACTACACCCGTAAACTGCAACTCCCTATCCAATACCAAGGGAAACGCATATTTCTGAAAGTCGGTGCTGCACAAACAGTGGCTGATGTCTTTGTGGATCATCATTTTGTAACACAACACAAAGGCGGATATACGGCATTTGTGGCTGAGTTGACCGACTTTATCAAACCAGGAAAGGAGAGTACATTGGAGATTCGTGTCAATAATGCGCCAACTATGGATATTGCACCTATATGTGGTGACTTCAATATCTTTGGCGGTCTATACCGTGGTGTAGAACTGATAGTGACCGATGATGTTTGTATTGCACCTGACTATTATGCAAGTTCTGGCGTGTTTTTCACTCAAACAGAGGTAACAGAAAAGAAAGCCGCATTGAAGATAGAAACGCTACTTTCTTCAAAAGAAACATCACTGGATGGTTGCGAAGTGGAATTTCAGTTATACGACAGGGGGAAACAACTTCGTCGCTTGGTCTGCAACGAAATATCAGAAGGGAACAAGGTGGTAATGACCACTACAATAGACAATCCTCACTTGTGGAATGGAGTGAAAGATCCGTTTCTGTATCAGGCTGTTGCCATATTGCGAAAGAATGGACGAGAAATAGACAGGAGGCAGGAGGCAATAGGATTCCGCTATTATCACGCAGATGCAGATAAAGGATTCTTTCTGAATGGAAAGCCATATCGACTCAATGGGGTTAATATGCATCAAGACAGGGCAGAAATTGCCACAGCACTCCATCAGTACAACCATGACGAGGACTTGGATATCGTTCAGGAGATGGGATGCAATGCTATCAGACTCAGTCATTACCCCCAATCCAAATACCTACACCAACAAATGGATCGTCGCGGATTGGTAGCATGGGCTGAAATTCCTTTCGTCAATGTATATGTCACAAACCCCAACTATGACGAGAACCTACGTCAGCAGTTAAAAGAACTGATACTACAAAACTACAATCACCCATGTATCTTGTTTTGGGGACTCTTCAACGAAATCAACTCTGGATGGTTAGACCGCCCTTCTAAAATGGCAAAAGACCTCCATGACTTGGCACATCAATTAGACCCTTCACGCCCAACAATGGGGGCAAGCAATCAAGATGATGATTTCAACGGCACACCCGATTTGATTGCATTCAACAAATATTTCGGATGGTATGACGACAAAATGGGAGAAATTGGCAACTGGGCTGACAACGAGCACCGCAAACACCCAGAAAGGAAAATGGGTATCAGCGAATATGGAGCAGGCGCATGCGTATTCCAACAAACAGATTCATTAATTCACCCAGACCCATTAGGACAATGGCATCCTGAAAACTGGCAAACCTATTACCACATCAGGAATTGGACTGAACTACAGAAACGCCCATACCTCTGGTGCAACTTTATTTGGTGTATGTTCGACTTTGCTTCTGCTGGTCGTAGAGAAGGCACCATTCCTGGTCGCAACGACAAGGGACTGGTAACTTACGACAGGCGCACAAAGAAGGACGCTTATTATTTCTACAAAGCCAACTGGAACAAAGACGATCAATTTGTGTACATCGCAGGAAAGAGAAATACACTAAGAAGCTGTAAAACCACTACTATACAGGCATTTAGCAATAGCGGCCCTGCCAGTTTGTATATCAATGGAAAGTCTTACGGACAGGCATTTCCTGACAACGTTAATGTGTTACAATGGAAGGATGTTACACTGGACACTGGTGTAAACACTATCGAAGTAAAAAACAAACACAGTAAAGACACATGTACATGGGTATTGTCTGACACCATTGACTAATATCACTTCACAACGAAAACGATGAAACACCTACTGATTACTACAGTGGCACTGATGACATTGGGAACTAACGCAATGGCACAAACTGAAAACGAATGCCTTGACTTCCTCTATCAGCACATGCCCACACCCGACAGCGTGGATTACCCCAAATCTTATTGGCGCAACCAAGTGCGACTCGCACTGAAAGCCAGAAAGACCATGCCCTGGGGACAAACCGTACCCCTATGGGAATTTCAAAACTTCGTACTGCCCGTGCGTGTCAACAACGAAGCACTCGATGAAGCACGTGCCATCATTTATAAAGAACTGATGCCACGACTGAAAGGAATGACTATGGAGGAGGCGGCACTCGAAGTCAACCACTGGTGTCACGAGAAAGTAAGCTACCGACCAAGCGACGGCAGAACCGCTGCACCACTGGCTACCATGCGCAACAGCATAGGGCGCTGTGGCGAAGAGAGCACCTTCACTGTGTCTGCCATGCGTAGCGTGGGCATCCCTGCACGACAAGTATATTGCCCACGATGGGCACACACCGACGACAACCATGCATGGGTTGAGGTGTGGATTGACGGTAAATGGCGATTCTTGGGAGCATGCGAACCTGAAGCCACGCTCGACAAAGGATGGTTCAACTGGGCGGCAAGTCGTGCCATGCTGGTAAGGGCATTCGACTATGAAGGCAACAGCATCTCTACCACCACGACATACGCTCCAGTCAAGACACTCAACGTGAAAGTGGTGGACGAGAACGGAACGCCCATCAAGAATGCCACCGTAGATTTCAGGCTCTACAACTATTCGGAGTTTTATCCCTTGCATACTGCAAAAACAGATGCAGAAGGATGCGCTGCGTTTCAAACCGGATACGGCGATCTGCAGGTATGGGTGAGCACTGGCGATAGATACGGAGCTATGAAGGCTGATGCCTACACCACAACCATGACCATCACCCCCAATCGCAAAACAGGATGCGAATGGACTGAGCAATACGACTGGCATGTGCCGACAACTGTACTTCAAGAACCTGACCGCAGCATTGTAGATACAGTCAGCGCAAATGGAAGACGACTGATGCGCGAAGACAGCATACGCGCTGCCTATCAGCAACATACTTTCTACAAAGGACAAGACGAGACGCTTCGCAAAGCGCGTAGCAACTGGAAGGTAATAGAACGATTCATCAAGGAGAACCACCCCCATACGGCTCTCGTGCTGAAAGGCCTCAACGAGAAAGATCTAAGCGACGTGACGATTGATGTGTTACACGATGCCTGCCTCATGAACGAAGAGGCTTTAAAATGTGGCGGTGTGCGCATCTCTACCGAACACCTCCGTCCCTTTGTGGCTTTCCTGCAAAAACAACTGCCGAAGATGACCGCTAAGGAATGGATCAACTGGGTGGAACAAAACATTGCTGTAGATAACAGCAAAAATCCAAAACAGCTCTATACCTCAGTGGTGGGTATCTATAACAGCAGACGATGCAACGACCGAAGCCGCGAACTCTTTACCGTTGCGGGCGCACGGGCATTGGGCATGAAAGCGGAACTCGACCCACTGGGCAAAGCAATGGTGGCTGACAACAACGCTACAGCAACAAGCGGATGGCTCAGACTTGCTAACAAAGAAGAGAAAGTAGAACAGGTTGCAATGGGCACACTACAACTGGATGTGCCGAAAGACATCATGTACTACCATGGCTACACCATTTCGAAAATGGTCAACGGACGACCCACACCACTCGACTATGCAGACGATGACCCTACCGTAACAGGCAAATTCCGCGAAGGATTGATGTTGCCTGAAGGCGACTATCTACTCACCACGGGCACTCGACTGAAAGGCGGCGATGTGCTTACCCATAGCACCATGTTCTCGTTGAAGGCAGGAGAGACCAAGAAGGTGAACGTACTCTTCCGCACCAGTCAACACAGTGTGAAGGGCGACTTACAACTCGACGACAGCGAAATCAACTCAAATGCCACTTCCCATCAGAGTGCACAATAACGCTGGGGTCTATTCATGAGCATTCACTATTCATTCAATAAAAATATGATATTAGAACTTTGCTGTGAAAACATCGAGAGCGTAGAGGCTGCTGTCCTTGGCGGTGGCAATCGTATAGAACTGTGTCGCAATTTGGAAGTAGGCGGACTGACTCCCGATCGCGAACTGACCCGTCAGGCGGTGAAACGCTGTCATGAAGGCGGTTTGAGTGTGCAGGTATTGATTCGTTCACGTGGCGGTGATTTCGTCTATACCGATGACGAAGTGGAACAGATGGCTGAAGACATACGCATGGCTATCATCGACGAAAAAGCTGACGGTATCGTGATTGGAGCACTCACCAAAGAGGGTGACATCGACTTGGAGGCTTGTCGCAAATGGATGGACATGGTGCGCCAACCAGACGGCACCTTCTCTTGCGAAGTGACCTTCCATCGTGCTTTCGACAGATGCCGTAACCCGATGGAGGCTATCGAACAGATTGCTGCCATGGGATGCGTTCGTATGCTCACATCGGGTCAGCAACCCACAGCGGAAGAAGGTATTCCCCTACTCCGTCAACTCGTAGAGAAAGCCAAAGAACTGTCTGTGAAATATGGTCATCCGTTCAACATCCTATGTGGTTCAGGTGTTACAGAAGTGAGTGCACCCATCATCCTGCAAGCCACAGGAGCTACAGAGATTCATGGTTCACTGCGCACTGGACGTGCAACAGATGTAGAAAAGGTTAAAAAGGTGATGGCATTTATGGCTGAGCAAGGCTAACCGCTCATCACTTCCCATCATCCTGATAATAAATAGGAGGGAATCTCACATACGAATTTATCATGACTTTATGGTTGTTTGTCAAATATATACACTATATTTGCAACATCTCTGTGGGTTCTGCATGGTAACCACAATCCTTCATCATCATACTATTATAGTGGCAGACCAACAGGGTCTGCCACTATTTGTCTAATCCTAATCGGTCATTAGAGTTTGGTACGCGTAATGGCGAAACATCATTCGACTTTACGCTATTCTTGTTCTAAAAGGATGTTTTTAGAAAAGAAAAGCAGAGGATTGTGACAGATATGAAAAGAAAACGCTATATTTGCAGTCAGCTTTCTGCCGATTGCACAAAGGATCTGCAATACGGCAAAATGATATAAGACATACTGATGAAAAGAACAAAAAGACATAGTTTCCAACAGCTATTTGTTTTCCTGTTGACGCTCTGCATGGCGATGACTACAATGCAAACGACAGCACAAAACACAGATACTGACGCTGCCACCGTCCTACAAAACGACAGCAACACAATACGGAAGAAAGGACTGGTGGGCAAACTGATGCAATATCTGGCAGAGAGCGACAAACCAGACCCTAACAAGAAGATTGACTTCGGCATCCTCGGCGGACCACACTACAATAACGAGACAGGACTGGGACTTGGCATTGTAGCTTCTGCCACCTATAGTGCCGACCGCAGCGACTCACTGTTGGAACGGTCCAACGCTTCACTCTACGGCGACATCACTACCAAAGCCTTTATGATGGTGGGACTTTCCGGCAACCACTTCTTCCCCAAACGCCACTTCCGACTGGACTACACCTTATATGCCTATACCTTCCCGTCGTATCTCTGGGGATTGAGTTATCCACAGAGCGACAACGATGACAACAAAAGCAAATACAGTCACGACAAACTGGAAGTGATGACACGACTGTTGGCACGCCTGAACCGATATTCGTATGTAGGTCCTATCGTGCGCTACCAATTGGTGCATGCCTATAAACTGAAAGACCGCGCACCACAACTGCTTGAAGGTCAACCCATGACGGTCAACGACATCGGTGTGGGATTGAGCTATACTTTAGACTCTCGAGACTTTATTCTCAACGCCTCCAAAGGTTGGTTCTTACAACTCGACCTCATGACATCGCCCACTATGTTGGGCAATAAGCACACCTACTATTCGGCAGAACTGCAACTTGCCACCTACCGCAAAGCATGGCGTGGCGCCATCATAGCAGCAGAAATACACACCCGACAGACAACAGGTGAGGTGCCTTGGTCATCGCTCTCTGAAGTAGGATCAGGCAGAAGAATGCGTGGCTACTACGAAGGACGCTATCGCGACAAAAACGTGATAGACGCACAGATAGAACTGCGACAACATGTATGGCATCGCAACGGCATCGTCGTATGGTTGGGTGCCGCAGAGGTATTCCCTCGTTACAGTGAGATGCGCCTGAACCGCATCTTACCCAATGCAGGTATAGGCTACCGCTGGCAGTTCAAGAAGGGAGTCAACGTGCGACTGGACTATGGCTTCAGTCGTAACGGCACAGGATTCATATTCAATATCAACGAGGCATTCTGATGATGAAACAAAAGACTATCAACAAACTGTTTTACTTCTTCCTCACAGTACTCATCCTGCCTAACATCATACAGATCTATACCGAAGGACTTGGACTGTGGGGCAACATGGTGAATATCATCGCACCAATAGCCTTCTATATACTGGCACTAACCGTGGGACGACGTATAGGTCGCACGGTCATAATCCTCTTTCCCATCCTATTCCTGGGTGCCTTCCAACTGGTACTGACCTATCTTTATGGTCGTGGTCCTATTGCTGTGGATATGTGGCTCAACCTCGTCACTACCAATGGAGACGAGGTGGGCGAACTTCTCTCACAACTTTTGCCTGCCGTCGGTTGGGTGGTCATCATCTATGTACCTACCATCATCCTCGCCATCACGCTATGGACGAAGAAAAGGGATTTAGACCATACATTCGTGAAACACTGGAGAAAGAGTGGATTCATCATGGCTGTGGCGGCTATTCTACTGACCACAACGGTGACAATCTCCACAGACTTTATACCTACCAACAGCATTTTCCCACTGAATGCCTGCTACAATTGCACCTTAGCATTCGGTCGAGAGAAGGCATCGGCAGAATACCATAAGACTTCTGACCATTTCACTTTCAATGCCAAGAGTACGATAGACCCGACAGATACTACACGCCAAACGATTGTCTGTGTGGTGGGTGAAACAAGCAGATCCGACAACTGGCAACTCTATGGCTACCACCGCCCCACCAACCCATTGCTGACAAAACAGCAAGGACTGACGGTGTTTTCCAACTATATGAGTCAAAGCAACACGACCCATAAGAGTGTGCCGATACTGCTGTCGTTGGCGTCGGCAGAGGATTTCAATATCCTGTTTCGTACCAAAGGCATCATGCAGGCTTTCCGAGAAGCAGGATGGCACACCGCATACATCTCCAACCAACAGCGCAACCACTCGTTTATTGACTTCCTCGGCGAACAGGCTGACGACTGCATCTTCCTGCACGATACAGCCAATGGAGGCAGTAAAGCCATGACAACAGATAGCGATGTGCTGACTCCACTCCGAAAACAACTGGCGAAAGACTATCACAAACTCTTTGTCGTGGTACATACTTATGGTTCACACTTCGACTATACCGACCGCTATCCGAAGTTGATGGCACACTTTCTGCCCGATTCTTACAATGGAGCAAAACCACAATACCGACAGATGATGGTAAACGCCTACGACAATTCCATACGTTTCACCGACTGGCTATTACACCGTATCATCAGATTGGCTCAACAGCGAGGAGGCGCTACTGCCATGCTCTTTACCTCAGACCACGGAGAAGACATCTTCGACGATAGCCGCAAACTATTCCTCCATGCCTCACCCTATCCGTCATTCTACCAACTGCATGTGCCGATGGTGATATGGATTTCTGAGGTTTACACCAAACAGTTTCCCAACGAGGCTGATGCGCTGCATCGCAACAGCCAGTTGCCAGCATCCAGCAACTGTGTGTTTCACACGCTGCTGACCTTGGGCCACGTGGCAACAACCTACCGCAACGATACGCTGTCGCTGGCAAGCCGGCGGTTTATGCCCCAACAGAAACGCTTCTTCCTCGACGACCACAACACGCCAAAAACCTACGAGGAATGTATGCAGGAAACGGATATAAGACTCTTGAAACTTAAACACATCATAAAATGACAAAGGCCATACTCATGAAAGCGGGCGCCATATTGGCGCTGACTTTGACCGCTACGACAAATGCTAACGGCCAGAACATTCAACCTATTAAATATGGTGATATGAACCAATGGGTGACACGCCATGTGAAAGAGAGTGCTATCATTGGTGGAAACACCAAAACCCTCTACGAGATAGCGCCTGCCAAAACGTGGAAACAGAATGCACCATACACCAACTGGGGCGGTTCGCCTTGGGGTACGTCAAACGTGATGGCGAAGGTGTCGGGCATTACAAAAACCAACGTATCGGTCTATAGAGACAGTCATCCGGGACATGGCTTTTGTGCCAAACTGGTGACACACATCGAGACGTGTAAGGTGTTGGGCATAGTCAACATCAAAGTATTAGCTGCTGGAAGCATCTTCCTCGGCGAAACTCTCGAACCCATTACTTCGACCTCAAACCCTATGGCAAAACTCGATGCGGGTATGAAATTCACCGGAAAACCCAAAGCACTGGTGTTCGACTATCGGGTGCAACTATCGGGACACCCCAACCGCATCAAGGAAACGGGATTCAGCAAAGTGAAAACCGTGGCAGGCTTCGACATGGCAGACTGCGTCTGTTTGCTACAAAAGCGATGGGAGGATGCCAAAGGCAACATCTGGGCTAAACGTGTAGGCACTATGGTGGTGCGCTTTGCCAAAACTACCAACGGATGGGTGGAGAATGCATCTTTTCCCATCCACTACGGTGACATCACCCGACAGCATTTCTACAAACCCTATATGGGACTATTAACAGGAAATGACATAAAATGGGCAAAAAACTCGAAAGGCAAGATGATGCCTGTGAAGGAAATAGGATGGGCTACTGCCAACGAAGCACCTACCCACATGATTCTGCAGTTTGACTCCAGCCACGGTGGTGCCTATATCGGTTCGGTGGGCAACACCCTTTGGGTGGACAACGTAAGAGTGGAGTATTAAGAATACAGAAAGAAAACATAATTTTCTTTCTGTATTCTGCTCACTTAATCGTACCTTTGACCTGTCGGTCTTAGGTACTCGCGTTCGATAATACAAAAGAAAAACTTAATTTTCTTTTTGTATTCTACTCACTTAATCGTACCTTTGACCTGTCGGTCTTAGGTACTCGCGTTCGATAATACAAAAAGAAAAACATAATTTTCTTTTTGTATTCTGCTCACTTAATCGTACCTTTGCAATAGAAAACTACTAAAAAGACAAATCAACAACATGAAACAACAACTGACAAGGGTGGCAGTCTGCATCATCGCCATCCTCTTGGGATGCAACATTCAGGCTGCCAAGAAAGTATTCACACTGGGCGATTCCACTATGGCCCCCTACGACGTCAACACGACAAAAATGCGTGGATGGGGTATGTATTTCGGCAATTTCCTTACCCATGGATGGGTGAGCCTCAACTATGCAAAAGGCGGAAGAGACTCGCGTGCCGGATATAACGAGCTATGGCAGAATGCCAAGGATAGCGTGGGCTCTGGCGACTATGTGCTCATACAGTTTGGACACAACGATGAGAAGTTCAACGGCATGGACAACCAAGAACTTCAGACCTTCTATGCTGCACAGGGAAACGATGCACAGTTGGCTACTGTAAGAAAGGACAAACGAGGCACCATCCCCCACTCCACCTATAAAGAATGGTTGAGAAAAATCATCAGAGAGGTAAAGGCAAAAGGTGCAACTCCTGTGCTTATCTCACCCGTATGCAGATGTTATTTCGGTGCTGACCACAAGATAACACGTGCCGGACAACACGATTTGGGCGATAAGTTTGATGCTTTGCACCAAGATACTATCATGACACAGCAACACATTGATAGCGACAACCATGACATGGACTATCCCTACCACATGAGACAGTTGGCTAAAGAGGAACATATCAGTTTTGTGGATATGACCACAGCCACCAAAAACCTCTACGAGCAATACGGCAGTTTTGACGCATGCTATGCGGCACTCTTCGACAAAGGTACTACCACCGACAAGACGCACTATAACAAAAAAGGTGCTATGGCTGCTGCACAACTCTGCGCACAACTGCTGAAAGAGCAGGGTATTTTGGCTAAACACATCACGATTCCTACAGAAACCAAACATGCCTATGATGCTGTGGTGTCAACAACTGCCGAACTCTGCCATGCTATTGCTGCTGCCAACAGCCGCAAAGACCAACAGACGCGTTACCGCATCTTGGTAAAAAAAGGCACTTACAAAATGCCGACAGGAGCAATGAAGCACTATAAGCATACGGGAAAAGACCGCACCACCGTATTGTGGGAAGGCGATCTGCCCGACCCTATCACCTATATCACCGCTGCCAACCTCTCGCTGATTGGTGAAGACCGCGATGCCACCATCATCACACAAGACATCTCCAACGATTCGAACATGCTCTTCAAAGGTCCGTTTGGCACTGCCCACAAATACGAAACCATACGCTATAGTCCTGTTTTCCAACTGACAGACGCTGCCGTTGGCACCTATTTCCAAGACATCACCATCAAAAGTGGCATCGACGACAGACTCGGACGCAACCTCGCTGTCTATGACTGTGCCACCAACACCATCTATAAGAACACCCTGCTCTATGGCTACCAAGACACATGGACCAGTAGCAACGAACAAGGACTCTACTACTTTGAGGGCGGTCAGGTGCGCGGACGTACAGACTATCTCTGCGGTAAAGGAGATGCCTATTTCAACCAGTTGGAACTGCTACAGATTGCCGGTGGATATACTGCAGTACCGTCGAAACCGAGAAACGTAGGTTGGGTGTTCAAAAACTGCACCATCAGCGCATCAGGCAACGACGTCGATGGCACCTACACCTTGGGGCGCCCATGGGGCAAGGCAACACCTGTTGCCGTGTTTATCGACACACGAATGAATGTGAAACCTACCACTCTGGGATGGAACGAGATGCATGACGGATGGCCTGCACGCTTTGCAGAATGGAACTCAAGAGACTGCAACGGAGTGACCATCGAAACCGCTGGACGCAAGACCATCTTTGCCAATAGCCATGAAAACAATCCCACACTGACAGAAAAAGAAGCTGATACCTACAGCAACATGAACCGTATGTTTGGCGACTGGCAACCTACCGATGATACCAAACAGGCTGCTATTCCTGTTGACATCCGCGTCAACGCCGGTGTACTGACATGGAGCAAGAGTTACGACACATGGTTGTGGGCAATCTGTAAAGATGGCAACGTGATCGATTTCACCGAACAACCCACCTATACTGCAAAGCAAGCTGGAATCTACAGCGTGCGCGCAGCCAACCCAATGGGCGGACTGAGTGCACCTTCGGCAACAGTGACCGTCACCTTGTAAGCCACAGAAACTAGCGCATTATGCTATAGTGGTGGTCGAGTGGTCGAATATTTTAAAAAACTAAATTTTTAGTGCTTCCGCATGGCGCCCTATGGAGTTGGGCGCCACCTATATCGGTCAAAATATCCGATGGCGTTTGTACCTACTGCAAGTAACAAATAAATCTCAATATGCAAAATTTCCGTGGATTTATTCTGCTGATTTCATATAAAAGTTTTATCTTTGCAGTCAATTATATGCAGATGAGAAATGAATGACACAAAGTGGACATTGATACGGCTAATGAGAATGGCTGTGGGCTGCGAACCTTATGAGCCAATGACACTCCCGGAAAGGGAGTGGAAGGAGGTTTATATACAGATATGCCAACAAACGCTCACTGGGGTGATATATTGTGTGGTAAATCGGATGAGTGGCGAAGTTGGCATACCCAAACCGCTACTGATGGAATGGACCCTGAAAGCCGAAGCTATACGCAGATTCAACGCTAAGATGAACGCAGAGGCTGCAAGGCTAACGCGATGGTTTGGCGAAAGAGGACGGAAGACGGCAATACTGAAAGGACAAGCCAACGCACGACTGTATCCTCACCCCGACGAACGGCAACCCGGAGACATCGATATATGGGTGGAAGGCGGCAGGGACAGCGTCGTGAAACTGCTGGGCGACGAGGGCGTTCTGGACACAAAGGACACCGTGTCGTATCATCATGTGCACCTGAATAAAAACGCAAGCGGTATCGCGGTGGAGGTGCACTTCCGACCGTCGTCGGGTAATTACAACCCCATCACCAACCGCCGACTGCAACGGTTTCTCGAAAAGGAAATCCTGCTGTCGGAGAGATGTCCCGAAGGCTTTGACGTGCCCACCTGCAGATTCGCCCTGATCATGCAGATGGCGCATATACAAAGGCATTTCCTCTCGGGAGGCATCGGACTGAGGCATATCGTGGATTACTATATGCTGATGAAGATTTCATCTGAGGAAGACCGGCGATTTATAGCCTCCCAACTGTCAAGGTTCGGACTGCGGAAAACGGCAGGAGCGGTGATGTGGATGATGAGCGAACTGTTCTCAATGGAGAGCGACAGGATGATATGCCCGAAGGATGAAAGGCGTGGCAGATGTATGCTCGACGAGGCATTTAAGAGCGGAAACTTTGGGTGGTATCACGAAAACCGCCGAAAGGGATACTGGCAAACCGTAATCAGTGGCATACTGATACCGATAAGGCTGATGGGATTCTCATTCCAGGAATGTCTGTGGATTAATGTCAAGTTTGTGATCTATATCATACGCACAATACCCAAGAGGATTAAGTACAGAAGTTTATCACTAAGATATGTTCACGAAGAATGACAACAAGATATTATAGTGTGGCACGACATGTGATGGCATTGACTGCCGGGGACGACATCTTCGCATTGCTCGACAACTGCCGTCCGTTTGAGGTGACTCCGTCGGAGCCGCTGATAAGTGTCGTGATACGCGAGAATGCTCTCCTACCCGAGGCTTGGACAGAGGAATGGCGACAGGAGGAAGAGGGCGACGAGATAGCATGCGGACATTCGGGAGGAAATCCGTTGTTTGTGTTCCGCTCGCACGGGAAGATGGCCGGCTGGATGGAATGTGGCAGCGACTATCGCAGGGCGACGGTATATACTGGCGAACTGCCCAAGTTGGCTATCGACAACGCGATGATGATTGCATTTGCCCTTGCCACGGCGGAAATGGACACATTGCTGTTTCATGCGTCAGTGGTATGTCGCGGGGGAAAGGCGTATATGTTCCTCGGACCGAGCGGAACGGGCAAGAGCACTCACACCCGCTTGTGGCTCAAATATATAGAAGGCAGCCGACTGCTAAACGACGATAATCCCGTGGTGAGGATAGAGGCTGACGGGGAAGCGGAGGTGTATGGATCGCCATGGAGCGGAAAGACTCCGTGTTATGTCAACGAGCATTATCCCTTGGGTGCAATAGTGAGGCTACGTCAGGCACCTCATAACGCCATCCGACGGATGTCGCCCATCGAGGCATACGCCACCATGGCATCAAGTGTGTCGGGAAAGAGGTGGGAGAAGAACATCGCCGACGGACTGCATCGTGCACTCAACTCACTGACTGCAACGGCAAGGATGTGGCACATGGACTGTCTGCCCGATGAGGCGGCAGCGAAAATGACAAGCTCAACGATATGAACGACAACAAGATAATTGACGAGGCTGTGGCACTGATGAACGAAGGATATAGTGTGACTCTGCCTGTTTCGGGGCGCAGCATGCTGCCGTTTATCATCGGCGGCAAGGAGAGTGTCATACTCGCTCCTCCTGCCGGGCTCAAGCGCGGCATCGTGGCATTGGCATGGGTGGAGAACAGGCGATATGTGCTCCACCGCATAGAGAAAATTGAGGGCGAGAGTGTGACGCTGATGGGCGACGGAAATCTTGTCGGACGAGAACACTGCTCCATAGGCGACGTCAAGGCTATTGCCACTCATGTGGTGGACAGAAATCAAAAGCGTCATTATCTATACACCCGTTGGCGCAAGGCGGCATCCGAAATATGGTGGGCGCTATTGCCCTTAAGACGATATATATTGAAATTAAACATTTAGAAGATATGAAAAAGAAAGACGGAATGGTGCTCCGCGAAGTATGCGGAGAGAAAGTGCTGGTGGGCGAAGGACTTGGAGCCGTGGATTTCGGCAGGTTGATAAGTCTCAACGACACTGCGGCATACCTTTGGGAACAGCTCGAAGAGGATTCGGACATCGACTCCTTGACACTGGCATTGTGCAAGGAATACGACGTGGAACAAGAGGTGGCACGACATGACGTGGAGGACATCCTGGAAGAATGGATAAAGACCGGAGTGGTGGATAGATGAAGTATGCAAGGTGGTTTATAGACAACTCGCGCGGCATAAGACTGAATATCCTTGTGCGCATAATGGCAGGACTGCTGCAGACGGTGCTTGCATTGTGCGTAGTATGGCTGAGCAAGAGGCTCATCGACGACGTAGCCATGAGGGGCACCATGAGCGAGATGGCTGTGCAGGCATTGCTGATAGCTGCTGCCGTAGTGGCGGGGGGGGGGATACGCCAACTAAACCAATACCTTGCCAATAAGGCATTTATCAAGAAGGTGGCGGAACTGCGTCTCGCTATCTTCTCGCAACTCTTCAACCGACGATTGTTTGAGGCCAATGACATACACTCGGGGGACGTCACCTCGAGGATGGCCAAGGACATAGATGCAGTGAGCGAGACATTGGCTGTGCAACTGCCGCAGGTGGTGGTGATGACTATACAACTGGTTGGAGCGTTCCTCCTGATGAGATGGTTTGACAGCCGACTGGCATGGGCGCTCATTCTCATCACTCCACTCACAATAATCATCGGCAAGTATATCTCCCACCGACTGAAACGCATCACTCTCTCGATACGCGAGGATGAGAGCAGAATAATGGCGAGGATACAGGAGAGTGTGGAATTGAATGTAGTGCTGAGGGCATTACAGGGCGAGAGATGGATGCAGGACAGGGTGGAAGAACTGCAGGACAGGCAGACCGCCAACTATATCCGTCGTTCACGGTTTATGGTGTTCAGCCGGTTTGCACTTGGTTGCACATTCGGCTTGGGATATATGCTCGCCTTTGTGTGGGGAGCCTACGGACTGCGCACGGGGGCAATCACCTTCGGAGTGATGACATCCTTCCTTCAACTCGTAGGACAGATACAACAACCTATCCTGTCATTGCTCGGCGCATTTCCGTCAATCATATACAGCACTGCCAGTATCGACCGGCTGAAGGAGATGGAACATGGCGAGGAGAAGCAATCATGCGACGGCGAAGACATCACTACCCGCCCATTGCTTGGCATACGCATGGACAACGTGACATTCCGATATGCCAAGGGCGACAGGGAGGTGATGAGTAATTTCTCACATGACTTCCGTCCGGGCACCAAGACCGCAATACTCGGAACAACAGGTGCTGGAAAGACAACGCTCTTCCGACTCATACTCAATTTCATACAACCCGACAGTGGAGAGGTGACATTCTACGGGAATGGATTCTCTCATGCTGCCGACAAGAGCATGAGGAAGAATGTGGTGTTTGTGCCACAGGGAAACACTCTGATAAGTGGCACGATACGCAATAACCTGCTGATGGCAAAACCGGATGCATCCGACGAGGAACTGCATACTGCACTTCACACATCGTGTGCCGACTTCGTCTTCGACTTGCCGCAAGGCATAGACACGGTATTGTCGGAACATGGCGGAGGATTGAGTGAGGGACAGGCGCAACGCATAGCCATAGCACGCGGACTTCTCCGACCCGGTGCCGTCTTCTTGCTCGACGAGATCAGTTCGGCTCTCGACGAGGACACGGAGCGAGAATTGTTCAGTCGCCTTTTCGCCGCCCGTCCATCCACCACCATCCTACTAATCACCCACAGAAAGAAAGTGGCGGCACTATGTGATGAACGCCTTGAGATTTAAATCATCGGGGACAGGTTCATCGACCCTAAAGAGTGAACCAATGTACCTGTCCCCATGACCCTTGGTATAAAAATAAAACGACCCGCCGATTTAAGCATCGTAGAGAGGCTTGGCGGGTTCTTGTGGTGCAAAGGTAAAGCATTTATTTGGATTGTGCAAGGCTTTTGGAAGAAAAGTGCGGAATTGGAGGTGATTTTTAACAGTTGTTGGGTGTTGGAAATACAAAATGAGGTATCTGCAAACCAAATAGGGTCATCTACAAACCATATTGGGCGGTTCGGAGGATTGGATGTAATTTCGGGAATCATCGGGGACAGGTACTTGAACCATCTATACACAATTGAGAAATGGCACGTACAGCAATAAAGCATTCAGATAGCGGAGTCTATCACGTTATATTGAGAGGGGTTAAAAGAATCATCGGGGACAGGTTCATCGACCCTAAAGAGTGAACCAATGTACCTGTCCCCATGACCCTTGCCTCTGTGTTAAAAAAAATATTCTTTAATCGCCGTAGTATTCGCCGTTTAATCCGCCATAATCCACATCCGACGCTTTTTCTAATGACGACCCAGCGAGGATGACACTGGGAGTGATGTTATACACTGTTATTGCGGGACGGATATACTTTTTCTTTTCCATAGTTATTAATGTATTAATGAGTTATTTAATGATTAATTTGATAGTCTTGTTGCCACGGCGCACGATGTTCACACCTTTTGCGGGAGCGTTGATTCGGCGGCCGTTGATGTCATAGTATTCGGCATCGTCGGTGGCCACAGAGTTAAGAAGGTCGATGGCAGTCGTTCCTTCATTTCCCTCGCCACCACGACCGATAGAGAATGCCCTGGCACTCGCTGGCGCTGATGTCGCCCCAGCAGAAGCAGTCAAAGTCATATATGCGCGGAAGGGCTTGACTCCAACCTTCGTCACTCCTTTATCGAGCATCTTTGCGGGATTCATCAGTTTGTTGTTCAGCAGGATGAAGGCATTGCCGTCTTCCGTAGAGAAAGTCTTCGTCTGATATGTGCCGCAGAGCTGCAGAGGGCCTTCAGGGCCATTGACTGCCGTGCCAACAACAGGCGCTTTCAATATCTGAGCATCTGTCTCTGAGATATTGATCTTCTTTTCCTCGCCATCCTTAAACTTGAAGAGCACAGGCGTTCCAGCAGCAATCTCTCCCGTCATTTCCTCAATCTCCACAGCATCAGCAGATGCGCCCTTAAGCTGATATGCAGTAAAATTAAAATTATCCGGGGTATATGCAAATGGCAGGCAAAGTGAGAACCATGTTGACTCTGACTCCGAGAGGTCACGGGAATAAGTAGCCGATTTTGCCTTAAACTCATATTTTGGAGAGAAGTCATAGTCTCCTGTCAGGTCAAGACTTTCAGTCGTCAAAGGATTTCCGCATAATTCCACCTTACTGTCGCCCAATGTGAAATATGTCTTGAAATAGCCAGTGTTATAGTTGGCCATGTCTTTGTCTGTTTTATCTTCGGAGTATGAAGCAGCTCCTACGAGTTTTTTGCAATCCGTAAACATACCATCACTATTGCTGACATTGGCAGTATTAAAATCATCGCTGACATAAATTGTCGTGAGGCCTGAGCAGCCATTGAACATGCCGTTCATATACGTCACATTGACTGTTTTGAAGCTTGAAAGGTCAAGAGATGTGAGACCTGAGCAGTTCCTGAAAATATCACTCATATTCGTCACATTGGCTGTCTTGAAGTTTGAAAGGTCAAGAGATGTAGATGTGAGTTTTTTGCAGTTCCTGAACATATTACTCATATCCGTCACATTGGAGGTATCGAAGTTTGAAAGGTCAAGAGATTCGAGTTTTAAGCAGCCCATGAACATATAACTCATATTCTTCACATTGGCTGTATTGAAGCTTGAAAGATTGAGAGATGTGAGACTTGGGCAGTTATTGAACATCTCAGACATAGTCGTCACCTTGGCTGTCTTGAAACTTGAAAGAGTGAGAGATGTGAGACCTGAGCAGCCACTGAACATATCACTCATATCCGTCACATTGGAGGTATCGAAGTTTGAAAGGTCAAGAGATTCGAGTTTTGAGCAGCTACTGAACATCCATCTCATATCCTTCACCTTGGCTGTCTTGAAACTTGAAAGGTAAAGAGATGTGAGGCCTGAGCAGCCATTGAACATAGAACTCATATCCGTCACATTGGAGGTATCGAAGTTTGAAAGGTTAAGAGATGTGAGACCTGAGCAGCCACTGAACATGTTGCTCATATCAGTCACTTCCTCGGTGTTGAGATTCTCTATGCCTTGTATTGTTGTAAGTTGCGAAAAACCACAGAACCACTGATAACAAGAAGTTGGCTTGGCTTGTTTAAAAGACGGAGTAAAGACTACTTTTTCGCAATCAGAAAACACATCACTTAACCATCCCTGGGCATTATGGCCTTCATTTAATATATATTCGCCATTTGTTCCTTCTGTATAGTTCGCCACTTTGAATGTCAATACTTTAGTATCCCCATTCCATTTAACGTATGGCGTTAAGTTACTCTTGGTGAAATAGCCGTCAAAATTGGCCATGGATTTGTCTGTATTAGATTTTTGGAATGGAACAGCTCCTTTAAGGCTTGTGCAATTCTTAAACATATATTGACTATTGCTGACCTTGCTTGTTGAAAAAACATCACTGACATAGATTGTCAAGAGACTTGAGCAGTCCTTGAACATAGAACCCATAGACGTCACAATGGCTGTATTGAAACTTGAAAGGTCAAGAGATGTGAGCTTTGAGCATTTATTGAACATAGAACCCATAGTCGTCACATTGGCTGTATTGAAACTTGAAAGGTCAAGAGATGTGAGATGTGAGCAGTCATAGAACATCTGATACATAGTCGTCACATTGGCTGTATTGAAACTTGACAGGTCAAGATATGTGAGACTTAAGCAGCCCCAGAACATAGAATACATATCCGTCACATTGGAGGTATCGAAGTTTGAAAGGTCAAGAGATATGAGATTTTTGCAGGCAAAGAACATCTGATTCATAGTCGTCACATTGGATGTATTGAGATTTTCGATGTTATCAATAGATGTCAAATTGCTACAATTATCGAACCAATGAGCGCATGAAGTCGGCCGTGCATCTTTGAATGATGCATCAAAGACAACTTTCGTAATGTCTGCTTTATGGTCGCTTATCCAGCCTGGAGAAGTTTTAGTATCGGTAGGATCGGTAGGAACATCATATACATCTCCACTCCCTGGTTTATCGCCATACATGAACGTCAGCGTTTTTGTTTCGGTATTGAACACTGTGTACATTTCTTGTGCCCACGTTGATGTAGGCATCACCATAGTCATCGCGAGCATCAGTCTCGTGACGAGCCTTCTTAATTGTTTATTTTTTCTTTTGCTTGTCATAATATTTTGTTTTGTTTGTAATAAACATTTCCAGTTATGGATGATATAAACGCACAGAGTCTTCCGCCGGTGCCCTTGTCTGACACCTGCGGAAGGCTCTGTATGTGATGTTATATGTCGCTGACGATGATATGTCATAGCAAATACCCCCCCCCTAAATCATTATGATTCAGGCGGTCATATATGGTAATGTATATGGTTGGCAATGCTGTCATACGATGCTAATATTAACTAATTTAATCATGCTTTTTCTTTGCAGAAGTGTATCAGATACAACATCTAAGTTCCAAAATTACACAATTTCTTTCATATAAGCATCAAAATCATCAGAAAATTATTCATATTTACAACAATTTGACAATTGCACACACCATTCCGCACTATTTTGGGTGCAAAACTAAGGAACGCTGCAGAATCATCGGGGACAGGTTCATCGACCCTAAAGAGTGAACCAATGTACCTGTCCCCATGACCCTTCCATGACCCTTAATTGCTGAAGTTTCAATCCACTGCAACCAAGCGCACCGGGCGCACCGGAACACCCATATAGTGAAAGTGATTGTAATGATCATATACATGACTGCCATCGCATTGCAGGATATACGCGCGATTGTTATCGTAGGCTGTGCCTGACCAGTAGTAGCCTATAGAGCCGACTTCCTTGAACTCAGTCCTATAGACGTAGCCAGCTGCAGGCAAGAAGAGATAATTACCAGATCTGTCATTCCTGATTATCTGAATTCCGTTGATTCCTTTTCCTTGAACTTGGGTAAAGGTCCAATTTCCCTCGGGTCCCCAATAGACCTGTTCAAGATTGGCATATTCCAAAGCCATCCAAATCTCTTTTGTTGGTATCTGCCAGTCACCTTTAAGTATCTGACGAGCGGCATCGTCTGCTGCTTCAAGGGTATTTCCTGACGTGTATTTGCCATTAGAGTAATATGGGGCATTGTCTTTAATGTATCCACCTGGTTTGTTACCCAAAGGTGTAATTGACCATGGATTGGTATTTTGGTTTATTGCAGAATACCATACCGATGTTGCTCCCCAAGCAAAGTAATCACCATAATCATATTCATTTGTGGCAAGACCATCTTTTGTGAGGTTGGATTTGGCGAATATTAATCTATATTTTTTTTCATTAATTACAAACTCTCCCATATCAAGTTCTTGACTTTTATCTACTATGCCACGCGAATTATATGTCCATTCCCCCAATTTTTTATCTGTTGTATCAAATATGCCTGTTGTCTTAAATGTGCCGATGTGTTTAAACTTACTACGATTAAACGTATTGCTTTTGGTGCTTGTTCGAGTGTAAACACAATATTCATCAGAGGCATGGAAACTAATGCTGAAACCTTTTGTCAAGGTTATAGGAGGAACTACAATAAAATACTGATCACCTTTTTTAAGATATTTTCCTGTAGCAGGTTTCAAAGTAATGGTCTTCGATTGGTTTGACGTAAAAGAGATTGAAGGTTCACCATTATTATAAGTTAGAGTTCCTGTACCTGCAATATCCTCGTTTGCAGTCAGCACTATCTTCTTGCAAGGAAACTCTATCTGTAACTTTATAAGACTTACGGCATTCTTGAAATCCAAATTATACTTTTTGTCTTTTGTCGATACAGCCATCATCAATGCTGCCTTTGGGTCGAAACTCCAAATAGTTGCAGTTTGTTCTGCAGGAAGAGTTATACCACTTACACTACCATCTTTTTCAAGTGTAGCTCCTTCTGTGTATGGATAAACAGCAGTGAAAGATGTTGCTTGTGACGAAGCTGTGCCAGAAAATTTACCGTCTTCAACATCTTCTGTTAATGTAAACGTCCGGTTACCTTGACCATCAAATACACTAATCTTATCACCTGTCTCCCAATCGACACCAGTGCCAGCATTAAGAGCCGTACGAGTACCAACATTTGATTCTTGTGTGGCAGTGAAAGTCATTGGAACCAACTTGCTTTCTTCTTTGATTTCTGCCACTTCATCGTCTGACGATGAGCAACTTGCCATTGCCATCAGCATGGCAATGGACATAAAAGGTAGAATATATTTCTTCATTGTTCTAATATAATTATTATTCCCATTTAAAATCGTCTTCATAATCATATCTCTCTGTAGTAGCAACAGGATCCGCCAAAGATTCCACAACCAAGCGCACCGGGCGCACCGAATAACCGTAGTAGCGATATTTTGTGGAGATCTGCGTATAGCCCCCATCGTAAGAATAATATAAGTACAGGGAATATGCGGCATCATTCGAGTTGGCTGTGCCTGACCAGTAGGAGCCGTAAGTACCGTCACAGCTGGGCCAAGATTTATAGAATTCGCCAGTTACAGGCAAGAAGATAGTTCCTGTTTCACTTTTTTTGCTGTTCACTTTGTAGCCATTGTAGCCATTGTATTCTGCTTTGGAAGACTTAGTCCATTCGTAATTTGAAGTCTCACACAATTTATCCCAAATCTCTTTTGTAGGTATCTGCCAGTCACCTTCAAGTATCTGACGAGCGGCATCGTGCTCCATAGCAAGTTTTTCGCCATCATTAATGTATTGGTTGCAAGACCAGTTTTTACCATCTCTAAATGGAACAGTTTCCCAATCGTAAACTGTGGCATTTTTGGTGTTCTCCCAAGCCGTTGGTGAAACTTTAACGTCATATCCTGTGCCAGTACGAGAATATTGCGTACACCAAGGCTCAGTAGCTCCCCAAGCAAAATAATCACCAAAATCATATTCATTTTCGGCAAGACCATCTTTTGTTAGGTTGGATGTGGCGAAGATTAATCGATAATTCTTATCACCAATTGTAAACACTCCCATATCAACCTGTTTGTCCGCTGGCACTTCACCATTTTGTGATAACGTCAATTTCAACTTATTATCTGTTCTTGAAAACTCACCGAGATTAATAATAGTATTTCTCTTAAATGTAATACTCTTAGAACCTGTGCGAGTGTAAACATCACCGGTGGTGTCAGTGAACGAAATACTCCAACCTGTGGAGAGTGTTACGGCAGGAACAGCTATGTAATAAGCCGTGTTCGCAGTAATGTTTCCCGATAGTGTAATGGAAGTTGATTGTTCTGAGGTAAATGTTATCGACGGTATATTGCTATTAGTATCGTATAAAAGTGTACACTTTCCTGCAAGATATTCAGATGCTCCAGCTGCCTTCAACACAATCTTGCTGCAAGCAAACCTTGGTTTCACCTTCACATAACCAACGGCATTTTTGAAATTCAACGTGTTTCCATCGCCGCCCTCTGCAATCATCAAGGCTGCTTCCTTGTCGAAACTGTTGTCTCTGGCATATTGAGTGGCAGGAAGGGTTACGTTTGTAACATCATCGCCCGAAAGAGAGGCATTTTCCTGATACGGATAAACGGCTGTATAAGAAGTTGATTGTCCTGCCTTACCTGAAAACTTACCAAATGTTCTTCCATCACCATCAGTTAGCGTAAACTGATTATTATTCGTCCCATCGAAGATGCTTATTTCGTCTTCTGATTCCCAGTGAATATTGGTACCGCTTAGTATAGCCCTAGTGCTTGCCTCATTACCTTCTTGCGTTGCAGTAAAGGTCATTACCTTTACCGCACTCTCATTTTCAATTGTAGTGTTGTTGTCCTCCGACGAACATGACGCAAAGGACACGATGGCTGCAAAAGCCATCATAGATTGAATATATTTCTTCATTTTCATTCTTTTTACCATGTATACTCTTCTTCACCAAGTGATTCTGTTTCTCCATTAGTACTTCCCGCCAAAATCTGTGTCCTGCTGATTTCATAAACCGTCATAATAGGAGATTGATAGATTTTCTTTTCTTTTTTTTCCATTTTTGTGTTTCTTGATTCATTTTTGCCTATAGGTTCTCGGAGTCGGCTGGTTAATGATTAATTAATATAAGGTGATCCTATTAATGAAAAAGCGTGGAACCTGACACTTGCCTGTCCCACTTCTCGAGGTTCTGGTTTACCTGATTTCGAGAAGTCAGAAACAAAGCGCATGAAGACGCTCTCCCATAAATAGAGACAAATGCGGAGCCAAACTCTATTGGCTCAGAAGTCCAAGCGAGTTGGGCAACTTGCAAATGTCGGTGCAAAATTAGTGATGAAACTGCCAAACTTTTCGGCAACTTTTTATTGTTTAACAACTTTTTTGCTTGGTTTCCCATCCTACCCTCCTCGCGCGACGACGGCGCGAGGAGGGAGGAGGAATGGGGTGATTCATATACACAGGGCTCACGCCCTGTGCTGAGTTTTCTTTATTTTGCAACCAAGCACCGTAAGCCCGTGTTGCTATAGTTGTAGTTCCTCTACTTTGTAGAAGTCAAGGCCAGCAACGCGATGGTTGCTTTACTCCTATTGGTTGTTGTATTCAATTGTAGCTTGGCCTAATTGCCATTGCTCTGGAAGGTATCCTTTATTCATTAATCCATTATAAACAGTTTGACTTGCAAGTTTCAATGTCCTACTTTGTGCACTTGTTCCTGCATTATCCAACCAATTATCCAAGCACCAATTAGTGGAATACTTTGTTGCAAGCATTGTAACTTTCGAAAGATTACTGCAGTCGTAGAACATTTTATCATAACAACCCATGGCAAGTGTGGTTGCAGGAAGCTCTGGAGCTGTTGTCAAACTTGTGCAGCCATAGAACATTTCTCTATAACAAAATGTGTCAAGTGTGGTTGCAGGAAGCTTTGGAGCTGTTGTCAAACCTGTGCAGCCGTTGAACATTTCATAATAACAACTGTTGGCAAGTGTGGTTGCAGGAAGCTCTGGAGCTGTTGTCAAACCTGTGCAGCCTTTGAACATTGCATAATAACATTGACTGGCAAGTTCCATACTGGGCAGATCTGGAGCAGATTTCAAGTTCGTCATAGAGTTGAAAAAATTCATAAACATGGCTTTGGATGTGTTTGCACAATAATAGTTTTCATAATCTATTAATGTACGTATGTCACCTGTGCAATTGACTTTAACAGTTTCGTTCCCGAATTTGAACATTGGACCAGCATCTGACACGACATACTTTCCTTGATCTACTTTAGCCCTCAAACGGAGATCACCATTGCCACCGCCAAAGGATACAGATAGTACATCATTAAAATTCTTCCACTCGCCGCCATTTACTGAATATTCAAGGTATTTATTCGCATCCGAAGCTACACCCGTATTTACTTGATAAGAATAATTATAATACTTGAATGTCTGTTCTTCATCAGCAGTAAAAGTGATGTAAGGAATTGTGCTTTCACTTACTTCTGTTGCGCCCTCCATTTTTCCAAGATTCCACAAGTCGTTTCTATTCAATGTGAATGAAGAGTTTTTCTGCTTAAAATATTTTTTTGTATTGTCGTCTTTGGGTTTCAGAGTTACACTAAAGCCATTCTCAAATGTTCCGGGAAGGAGCAGGATGTAGTAATCTTTGTTAGCTGTAATAGTACCTGTAAGTTTCACCTCACGACTCCCGTTAGTAATACTGATTGAAGGAGTGCCTTCGCCATCTATAGCCACATCGAATGTTCCTGCCAGCGCATCTGTTGACTTGTGAGCTGTGACAACAATCTCTGAGCAGTCGAAAGTTGGTGTCACCTTAAAGTAGGCAACAACATTTTTGAATGGCAAATTGGTGCCATTGCTCTTTGCAACCATTATTGCTGCCTTTGGGTCGAAACTACCTTCTTTGGCTTCTTGAGTTGCTTTAAGTTGGACACCAGAAAACTTGTTGCCAGAGAAACTGACGCCGTCTTGGTTTGGATAGATGGCATAATAAGTCGCACTTTCAGAAATTTCTCCATTGAAAGTGGCTTTTGTTGTTCCTTGTCCAGCCGTTAATGTAAAATCATTGGTTTCAGTTCCATTAGTTACCTTAATTACATCACTCTCTGACCAATGTATTTTTGTTTTCCCGCCTTCAGTACCAATGGCAGTACGAGTAGCACTGCCATTCTCTTGCGAGGCAGTGAATGTCATTTTCACGCTTTTATTATTGTCACCGAGATTCTCTGTGAAGAAATCTTCTGACGACGAGCACGATGCCAACGCAAGAATACCTGCGATGGCTAATACTGATTTCATAATCTTTTTCATTTTTCCTATTGTTTAATAGTTGTTGCTGAATGGATCGCCCTGATCTTCTGGGGTTTCCGTTTCACCACTTCCCGCCAAAATCTGTGTCCTGCTGATTTCATAAACCGTCATAGTAGGAGATTGATAGATTTTCTTTTCTTTTTTTTCCATTTTTGTGTTTCTTGATTCTCGGTTGCCTATAGGTTCTCGGAGTCGGCTGGTTGTTATAATATGGATAAGGTTAACCTATAAATAAAAAAGCGTGGAACCTGACACTTGCCTGTTCCACTTCTCGAGGTTCTGGTTTACCAGATTTCGAGAAGTCAGAAACAAAGCGCATGAAGACGCTTTCCCATAAATAGAGACAAATGCGGAGCCAAATTCTATTGGCTCAGAAGCCCAAGCGAGTTGGGCAACTTGCAAATGTCGGTGCAAAATTGATAAATAAAAATGAAACTGCCAAACTTTTCGGCAACTTTTTATCGTTTAACAACTTTTTTGCTTGGTTTGAAGGGTGTTCACAGAATCATCGGGTACAGGTTCACAGTGATTAACCCGTCCAACTTTGTGGGTTCACTTCAAACCTGTCCCCTGACCCTAATTGATTGAAATTTTATTTGTTCATCCGTCTTTAGCATCGAGTGCTCCAGAGTGGTTCGTCCTGCCAGTTGCCTAATGGGAAGCCCATCGAACGAGTTTGTATATCGGGGTTATCTTTTACCAGTTTAACCAATGCTTCTGTAAAATCGGAATTGGGCACGATGCTTTGCTCCATATATGCGAGATAACACAACTGATGATACAGCTTGTTTGGACGAAAACTATTTGTTGACACCCATGACTCAGGCAATCTCTGTGGCATAGTAGGCATAGTCGGAAAACGTTTGTTCCATATTCTTGCATGATGTGCGCATGCATTTCGTAGCACAACAGCGCATTTTATCCAGCTCTCCAAATACGTGTATTGGGGCAAATTGAAATCTCTTGCCACTTGCTTCTTCACCTTTACATTCTTGAAGTTGCAGAAGAGCTTCGATAATGTTCCGAACGATACGACCTCCAAGGTCTTCCAAGCAGGAGGGAACTCAGGTGATGTATAGTTACGTCGATACTCCGAAATAAACTCTTCCTTGGAACGGTTCACCTCGGAGGCAATGTTGTTGATGCACGTCTGATGAATACTATCGTTAATGAAGAGATCATTTCTCATAAACCAGAAAGGTCCATGAGCTAATGAGAAATAATGAATAATCCGAGTACGAAGAGCCACCTCTATATCTTGAATTGAAGTAAAAACCAACGAGCGCAACTTTCGGTCAAAGTTGTATAAAGCGATTGCCGTATGCAGATGACTGTTTGGTCTGAAGGCGTGTGTGTCAGAGTCTGACTCCATTGGAACAAGATAATTTGTCAATCTAAAATAACTTATGGAGCGAAGACAGCGTAAAGCCTTGTCTTCATCATCAATTATCAGCCCTCGTTGTTTTAACAGACTAAGTTGGTCTGAAAAGTCAATAGCCTGTTTGGTGTACTGCATACTGCCATTGTTTGATGTTACATATACTCTATAAAAACACGAAGTCCTGCCGTGGTACGCATTCAAGGAAGAGGCGTGGCAGGAACTGTTGTTGCAAATGTAAGGCATTTATTTGGATTGTGCAAGGCTTTTGGAAGAAATGTGCGGAATTGGAGGTGATTTTTAACAGTTGTTGGGTGTTGGGACGTGCAAAATGAGGCGTTTACAAACCAAAGTGGGTAGATTACAAACCAAGGGTCAGGGGATAGGTAAATTGGTTCTCTCTTTAGGGGCGATGAACCTGTCCCCGATGATTCCTGACCCTAACAGCCACCCTCGCCATTATCTTTGCCCTTTGTTTGTAAATATCATCTGGCTATATTGATGAGCTTGCAGCCTAATGCCGTTTCAATCTTCGCAATGGTCTGCATGGTGAAGTTGTGTCTGCCAGTCAACCATTTGGATATTTCTGACTCCCTCTTGTGGAGTTTCTGGGCAAAATCCTTTTGGGTGAGGTTCTTTGCTTTTAGAACTTCACTGATGCGCTCGGCTATCTCAAACGAAAGCTCAAACTCGGCTTTCTGCTCTTCTGGTATAGCGGCAAGGCACTGTCTGAACAAAGCATTCTGTATCATAGGCATTTCTTTTAGATTTCAAATGTTGCACTCTGAATATCAGTAATCATATTCTTCTCTATGGTTACTTTCCCAGATTTCTGTGCTTTGAGCAGTACTTTGTCAAAGCTCTGCAAATCCATCACATAACCACTCAACTTGCTATCTTCTTGATAAGTACGAGTAGCCTTCACGCCACCGTTCCCGAGAATGAGAATCTGGTCTGATATTCGCAAGCAATACAAGCGCAGTTTGCGCGAATCGATGGCAAGAGCCTTGACATTGTCATTCATCCTGCCTTCGTTTCGGAAAAAACGTTCAAGAGCCCCCTTGTCTATAATCTTGGACAAAGCTAAAAGGATAACATTGAAATCCCTATTGTATGTCGCATTGTCCTTGAATTCGTTCAAGAACTTCTCAAACTCGCTTTCCTCACTTCCATCAAAACAGATGGAGAACATTCCTACATTGTCGTTCTGTTCTATTGTCTTTAATGTTGCTGTTGCCATAGTTGTAATACCCTTAATTCACTGCAAAGTTAAGTATAATCCTTCAAACATGTTCACTTTTGAGTGAATATTTAAGGGACTTTCACCAATAAGGTCAGGAAATGGCGAGTTTAATAGCATTCTGAATGCAAAATGCGGCATTTACAAACCAAAGTTGGGCATCTACACACCAAGTGTCATCGGGGACAGGTTCATCGACCCTAAAGAGTGAACCAATGTACCTGTCCCCATGACCCTTCGCTATTGCTGAAGTTTCAATCCACTGCAACCAAGCGCACCGGGCGCACCGAACAACCGTATTGGCGAACGATGTTACTCACATTGAGTTTACTGTCAGAGAAGGACAGGCGATATGCGTCATAGATCGAGGAGGCTGTGCCTGACCAGTAGCGGGCGCCAGAGCCGTATTCGTGAAAATTTTTTCCACGGACGTAGCCAGCTGCAGGCAAGAAGAGAGTTTGACTATTATTTGTAAATTTATATCCTTTTTTATTACTATCCCAATTTTTTGACTTTATACCCACTAAAGCCTCCCATATCGCTTTGGTCGGTATCTGCCAGTCACCACCGAGAATCTTGCGAGCAGGGTCATCTGACATTTCAAAATCTTTTTCAGACGTATATTCGGGGGAGAAGGCTGGGGCTGTTCCACTTGCATATCCGCTACTATGGTCAGGTTTCCAAGTAAAAGTGTCTCCTGAAATTGATAAATACCAAGGCTTAGTAGCTCCCCAAGCAAAGTAATCGCCGTAGGCGGATTCACTTGCGGCAAGACCTGTGGTTGTTAGGTTGGATTTGGCGAATATTAATCTATATTTAGTTCCACCAATATTAAACACTCCCATATCAACCTGTTTGTCCGCTGGCACTTTACCATTCTGTGTTAACGTCAATTTCAAGTTATTGTCAGTTCTTGAAAACTCACCGAGATTAATGATAGTATTTCTCTTAAACTCAATTTCTTTACTGCCAGTGCGAGTGTAAACATCACCGGTGTTGTCAGTGAACGAAATGCTCCAACCTGCGGTGAGTGTTACGGCAGGAACAGCTATGTAATAAACCGTGTTCGCAGTAATGGTTCCCAATAGTGTAATGGATGTTGATTGTTCTGAGGTAAATGCTATCGACGGCATACCATCGCCGTATGAGAGAGTACACCTTCCTGCAAGATATTCAGATTCTTCTGCTGCCTGCAACACAATCTTGCTGCAAGCAAACTTTGGTTTCACCTTCACATAACCAACGGCATTTTTGAATTCCAAAGTTGTGTTGGTGCTCTTTGCCATCATTAATGCAGCATTCTTATCGAAGCTGTTATCGGTAGCGGTTTGAGTGGGTTTAAGGGTGATGCCTGTTACATTGCCATTCGATGTGTCATAACTAGCCTCTGACTGGTAAGGATATACAGCAGTATATTTAGCTGCTGTTGCAGCGTTACCTTGGAAGGTCGCACTCTTTGTCCCTGCACCATTCTTCAAAGTAAACTGATTATTCGTTTTACCATCGAAGATGCTTATTTGGTCTTCTTCTTGCCAATTGATGACTTTACTATCAGTGCTTGAAATAGCTGCCCTTGTTGATTGTTCGTCACCTTCTTGCGTTGCAGTAAAGGTCATTACCTTTGTCGCACTCTCATTTTCAATTGTAGTGTTGTTGTCCTCCGACGAACATGACGCAAAGGACACGATGGCTGCAAAAGCCATCATAGATTGAATATATTTCTTCATTTTCATTTTTTTTACCATCTATATTCTTCTTCACCAAGTGGTTCTGTTTCTCCATTAGTACTTCCCGCTAAAATCTGTGTCCTGCTGATTTCATAAACCGTCATAATAGGAGATTGATAGATTTTCTTTTCTTTTTTTTCCATTTTTTTGTTTCTTGATTCTCGGTTGCCTATAGGTTCTCGGAGTCGGCTGGTTGTTATAATATGGATAAGGTTAACGTATTAATGAAAAAGCGTGGAACCTGACACTTGCCTGTTCCACTTCTCGAGGTTCTGGTTTACCTGATTTCAAGCTGTCAGAAACAAAGCGCATGAAGACGCTTTCCCATAAATAGAGACAAATGCGGAGCCAAACTCTATTGGCTCAGAAGCCCAAGCGAGTTGGGCAACTTGCAAATGTCGGTGCAAAATTGATAAATAAAAATGAAACTGCCAAACTTTTCGGCAACTTTTTATTGTTTAACAACTTTATATACTTTTTCATAGGGGTTATACCCCATTTATCATTCGGTCTGTTCTATCGCAGCGTCAGGCATTGTCTATCTGCCATACACATCATCCATCAGTCCATCGGGTAATGCACGCCCCACTCTTTCCTCAGCGCGTCCATCTGTCGCATAATGGCAAGTGTCTCTGCGTGAGGCATCATAGGCGATTCAAGGAGTCCTGCCTCTAAACAGCGTTGACATTCGATGACTTGATACTCATAGCCATTAACCATATCTGCTGGTTTATGGTAAGAGGCGACAAGTTGATAGTTGCGATAAACCTCTATCAGTTCTGGACAGTTGATATTATCCACACGAATGTAACCCTCCGTGCCACTGATAATGCCTTGGCGGTCGTTCAGACACAGAGCTCCCGACTGGAGATTGGCCATACGACCATCACGGTATGAGAGCGAGATACTCTCGTGCATGTCAACTCCTGTGTCACTCTTATGCACATTGCTTAGCATGCGACAAATATCTGTACCGAAATACATACGTGCAAAATTCAAGCAATAGACTCCGAGGTCGAGCAACGCACCGCCACACAGTTCAGGGCGCACGATACGCTCTTTCTGTTCCATCATATAACATAAGGTGGCTGTCAGAACACGCGGTTCACCTATCACGCCAGAATCCATAATCTCCTTCACCCGATGCGACAATGGCATATAACGGGTCCATATCGCCTCAGTAATGAAGAGTCCCTTCCCATGAGCCAAAGCCAACAGCTGTTCTGCCTCGCGGGCATTGGCAGTAAAGGCTTTCTCCACCAAACAGGGTTTTCCGTGTTCAAGAGCCAAACGGGCATGAGGATAATGATGAGAGTGAGGGGTGGCGATATAAACGATATCCACCGCAGGATCGCTGACCAGTTCTTCGTAAGATCCATACACCTTATTTATATAGAACTGTTTGGCAAAAGCTTCAGCCTTTTCCAGTGAGCGTGAAGCCACAGCATAACACTCACATCCATGTGGTTTGTTGGCAAGTGCCTCTGCCATCTTTTGAGCTATCCACCCTGCTCCAATGATTCCTAATCGCATAGTAACTTTTAAAGTTTTAATCCAAATGGGGAGTTTCCCTCACCTCATTTCTCATGCAAATATACTCAATCTTTTCGTAATACCATCTTTTTCCCTTCTAAAAAAAGCATAATTCTCCCTAATGACAGATTGGTGTCATGCACAAACCAAGCCATGAATCTCGCAAGACAGTATCAGCTCATCAGTTCAACGATGGTGGGTGTCAGTATGGCGGTCAGTATGCCATTGAGCGTGAGGCCAAGGCTGGCATAAGCCCCCACAAACTCGTCGCGTTCCATAGCTACCGAGGTGCCCACAGCATGCGATGCCGCACCCATAGACAGGCCCTTAGCCATAGGATTGTATATATGTCCTACCGCCATGAGTTTAAATCCCACCACACCGCCTATCAGACCGGTTATCACGACGATGGCTGCCGTAAGCGATGGTATTCCGCCCAACGCCTGAGTCACCTCCATCGCTATCGGCGTGGTCACCGACTTACTGGCGAGCGATGCCACTACTTCACGTGAGGCACCAAGCATTCGTGCGGTCACTACTACACTGATAATACCGACTACACAGCCCATCATCTGCGAGGCCAGTATTGGCACAATCTGCTTTTTGATCTGCGAGAGTTGCAGATACAGCGGCACACCAAGTGCCACCACTGCGGGTTTGAGCCAGAAGTCTATCATCTTGGCGCTTTCGTGATAGGTGTCATAAGGAATGTCGCAGACTTTGAGAAACACAATTACTAAACCGATTGTTATGAGTATCGGGTTGAGCAGGATGGATTGCGTGCGGTGTTGCACCATTTTTGCACCTTGGTAGATGCCGAAAGTCAGCGCCAGAAGAAAATACTGGTTGGTTACTATCTGTTCAATCATGTTTGCTCCTTTCCTCCATTTTGTCCTTGATCACGTTAGTTATCTTCTTCTCGCCCTTGGCCACCATCTGATGTGTGTGTCCCGTAACGAGTAGTACCAAAGCTGTGCTTACCAGTGTTGCTCCGATGATGGGCACAAGCTCAGCCCTAATCAGATCGAAGTGTAACATCAGCGCGACGCCAGGTGGCACAAAGAAGAATCCCAGATTGGCAATGAGAAAGTCGGTAAGCCCTCTTACCCATTCCAGTTTAATCACTTTTACCTTCAACAGCAGCGTGAGCAACAGCATACCGATGATGCTGGAAGGTAGTTTCACTCCAGTGAGCGTAGTTATCAACTCACCCAAAGCCATACATCCAAAGAGGATGAAGCATTGTCTAACCATAAATTTACTTAGCGAAAAGTTATCCTAAAACATTATAAAACTGTAATCGAGTGCAAAGGTATATAAAATTTCTGATATGACACACATCCATCCCCACTAATTTTCAAACCATCTCCTGACCATCTGCTGGTGTAAAATGACAAGGACAGATTATTGGCATCAAATGAAAGCAAAGACAATAATGTCGATCTCCTTTGTAGAGAACGCCAATCGCCGGCAGAGAGAACGCCAATCGCCGGCCGAGAGAACGCCAATCGCCGGCCGAGAGAACGTCACTCTCTAAGGACATGGGACGTCACTCCCATTTTACATCGGACATTTTATTTACATAAGACATTTAATTTTCTATCATATCACATCCTATTATCCTTGTAATACTCGACTTCATTTATAAGACTTTTTATCTCTTCTTAAAATCATGGAGTTGTTCTTAAGGTACATGATTTATGTGAATATATCTATATTTTAGTTA
Organism: Prevotella sp. P4-98; assembly: GCF_002251405.1. Classification (NCBI taxonomy): domain Bacteria; kingdom Pseudomonadati; phylum Bacteroidota; class Bacteroidia; order Bacteroidales; family Prevotellaceae; genus Prevotella; species Prevotella sp. P4-98. The sequence goes on from NZ_NPJC01000058.1 coordinate 59,681, forward strand.
AACTAAATTAAAAATTAACTGAAAGAGTGACAAAGAGTGACAAAGATGGACATCTGGGTTTTGTGATGTTGTATCTTTGCAACCCTACCTGAGGATGATTTTCAAAACAAGAAGGCACCTTAGCACCAAACCAAATATCGCACAACTAAAAACAACACAATTATGTTTACAGACATCACGCTCAACAATCCAAACTGGTCGCAACAGAAGAACCACGGCTTTTTGATTGACACCCGACATGTTCTCGATAGCTTGTCGTTCGGTTCTCGATCACTTCTCGTTAGTTCCTCGTTCGTCTCTCGTTCGTCTCTCGTTGCTTATTCGTTAGTCTATCGAAGACCGAACGAGGACCGAACGAGGAACAAGCAAAAAACGAACGAAAGAGCAACGAAACTGGGACGAGAAAGCAACGAGAAACTATCGAAAACTCGACGACAAACGATTAGTTTGGCGACGAGGAATCCCCAAACTGGCCTGACGCCAGATGGCACAACAATGCACCTACTGCATGTTGAAGTCGGGGGTGAAGTTTGTTTAGACATGATTACAGACCTTTAACAGGCATTTTGCGTAATATAAACTTTGCTGTCTTAGAAAAAATGAGTAGTTTTGCATCCTGATTTCACATAAACATTTATGACTCAACAGAAAGATAAATATACCAAATGGGTGGCATGCTGGGGTAATGCCACGTCCATCACAGACAGAAAAGAGTGTGTTTACGCCAAAGATATCACCCTGAGATACCCCGTAAGAGTTGTTTTCTCAGGATCTAAGATGCGCTTCCGTTTCTCAAATCTTACGGGTACGGAAGACGTTGCAATGACCAAAGCATACGTAGCAAAGCAAAATGAGAACTACGGCGCTGTACCTATAACATTCGAAGGAAATGCTTCGGTGGTAATAAAACCAGGAAAAGAGGTGGAGAGCGATGAAATAGCTTTCGACATCGAGGCTGGAGAGACGGTCGATGTGAGCATGTATTTCGCAGGCTTCACACAGATGAATGCAGGCACTCTAATTACCGGACCGCTCTCCAAGGGAAAGTATTCCTATGGAGATTTCGCCTCAGAGAAGGAACTTCCTATCGACTTGACGCGTAATACCAACTGGTTTTATTTCCTCAATACGATAGATGTGCTGACGGAAGAGAAAAATCATGCTCTCGTTTGCTTCGGTGATTCCATCACGGCACAGAGCTGGCCCGACTGGCTTGCTATCCGTGCATGGGAAAATGGTTTCCATAATGTGGCTATCATACGTCGTGCTGTAAGCGGAACAAGAATCCTCCGACAGTATGACTGCATCACATATCAGGCTTACGGACTGAAAGGTGAGACGCGTTTTCCTATTGAGATGAATGTAGCAGGTGCCAGTGCAGTAATCATTCAGCACGGTATCAATGACATCATACACCCTGTTGGTGTGGAGGTTAATCCATTCCGACCTTGGAGCGATATGCCTACTTGCGAAGAATTGGAATGTGGCATGGAGAACATCTATGTGAAACATGCTCGCAAACTGGGACTGAAAGTATGGAGTGGAACGCTTCTTCCTATCTTCGGATGGCGCACTTACAATGAGAAGCGTGATGAGATGAGGACTCGATTTAATGATTGGCTTCGCTCTTCCGACCTCTTTGACGGTTGTGTAGATTTCGATTTAGCTGTCCGCGACCGCAGTAATCCTGCATCTTTCGCTCCTGGCTTCGATTCTGGAGACCATCTGCATCCAAGCGAAACTGCTTACGCTGCTATGGCAGACTGTGTGCCTGAGGAGCTATTGTAAAATGGCAAAAAACGTGTACTGATGCAGTCACACGAATCTCGCAGATGATTTTTTATTTTTATTGTGAACTGAATTTAGTATTCTATCTGGACATAGCCCTCTTATCAACAAAACTGATAACAACAACAAAAGAATGACTATAACTTTGTGAATAGTGTATGTCACTCTTACGGAGTGCAGATGTAAAAATCAATGTCCAGGTCATATTCCTTTCTGGGCAGTATGCATATTGTATTTCATCTTCAATTTAATCTTCCCTCTTCATTTTTTCTCCTCCTATGTCAGATTTTGACGCATCCTGATAGTACTTTTGCCACAGAATTGACAATCATTCTATCTATAATAAGGTATGGATGCAGGAAGAAGGAGGGAGTGGAGTCCCTGAGATGTGAAATATAAGAGGAATCCATAAGATTTCTTGTTAAAAATTTGGTGGCTCATCAGATTTTTAATACATTTGCCATTGGTTAGTGACAGGGCAGGTGAAAGTCCTCGCTTGAAGTCGCTACGATGCAGAGAAACAAGATAATCTTGTGGACACGAGCAAACTATTCAGTTCTGTAAGTTGAAATCTGGTAAATTGAAACGTAGAAAGAACGCGAATCTGTTTGAGCGAGTTTACGCCATTTTTTTTCATTATGGACCATTATGGACTTGTTTGGTTCGCAGATTTTCCTTATCTTTGCCCCTAAAAGTAAATGATTCGCTGTTTCGGCAGAAAAGCAGGAACAGTTATATATAATGAACCTAAAACTGAATGCTTATGAGTAAGGTATTTCAAGTAAAGCCTAAGCGCCTCAAACGCTCTAACGGTACCGTCCTCACTCCCGATATGGTAGTGACCGTAACAACCATGCAGCACACCGCCACCCCTTTTTACAATGGAGCCAAGGAGGTGCAAGAAGCCTACATGCGCATCTATGCTTTCGACTATAAGAAAGCATGCTGCAATCCGAATGATTTCGAATTTAAGAAGTTGGACTAAAAACTATATAGTGCTTTTCTGAACAATAAAAAGTGTCATGGAAGATAATCACATATATACAGAATTCATGTCTAACAAACTGCTGTTTAAGCCGTTTGTCTCATGGCCTGATTGTGTACACTTAGGACTGAATAAAGTAGATGCGATTTCGAATAAACTTCTTAATGAGATTACATTGAGAAGAGATGAGCATCTGTTATGGGTATCGCGTCATAAAGCTAGTTCCCAACAGAGATGAGCGAGTCATTCAGAATAACGAGGAACCAAAAGAGAATAAAGTAGTTAGAAGAACTTTTTTATAATATAAAAATGGAACATATTGAATTTTTAAAAGAAGTGGCTCAGGAACTTGGCCAGCAAAATATCTTGAATGGTTTAAATGCTATTCAGAAACGAGTTTCTCAACAAAATGCAAATTTGTTGATACCATTGGTTGGTGAGTTTAGTTCAGGTAAAACAACGTTATTGAACGCTCTTACAGATAGCAAAAAACTTGAAACAGCAACCAAACCGACAACTGCAACAATTTATGAAATCCATTTTGGATGTAATAAGTGTGAGGCAAATGTTGTCCTGTCAGATGGACAAGTCGCTCATTTTGATGATTTGGGAGAACTTAAAAATGACCAGCTCTCAGATGCACAAATTGTGACAGTATTCGATACATCAACGAAAGTTCCATCATCAACCATTTTGGTTGATACTCCGGGATTGTCTTCTCCTGTTATTAAACATCGTCAGGTGTTGGTTGATTTTTTGCCGTCTGCCGATGCCATCTTGTTGGTAGTTGATATTAATCAGCAGGTTACCCGTTCGTTGACAGACTTCATAGATATGATAAAACTGTCAAAGCGTCCTGTTTATATTGTATTGACAAAGTCTGATACAAAATCAGCATCAGAGATAGAGGCTGCAAAGCAGTATATTGCTGATAACTGTAAGTTGCCTGTACAACAAGTAGTTGTTGTCAGTGCTGCCAAAGACAATATGTCGGAATTGTATGCTCTTTTAGAGACAATACAAAAGTCTAAGAATGAGATTTTAGCAAAAGTTGACGGTCAGCGTATCAAGGATTTAGCTCAAATACTTGTAAATCGCGTAGATGAGATGTTAACGGCATCTTCTTCGGACGAGAATCTTGACATGGAGATTAGACGTCTGCAACTTGATTTGGATAAAATCAAGAGAAATATCAATAGATTAATAGACTCTATGGCGAGTGATATTAGTAAGGATGGATCTAAGATATCACGCAGGTTTGAAGATTCTATGTATGAAAAGTTAGGTGCTCTTGTTGCTGGTGGTAGTGCAAATATGGACAATGATGCTCTTTCTGTTATAAATAATACCGCTTCATTGCTGTTGTCGGAATATAAGAATAACATTATGGGTATTTTGAAGTCAAAGGTACAAAGCGCACAAGGATCTGACAGCGAAATCCCCGTTGAGTCATTGATGTCTATAGATCTGTCTGGAGTCCAAATTTCAGGGCTGAGTTATGATCTTGATTTGAATTCAATGGGACATGAGTATGACGGCATGATTAAAACAGGTGTCATTGCTGTTGCTGCTGTTGCTGCTGTTGCTGCAACTGTTGCTACAGCAGGAGCAGCGAGTGCGGCAACAGCAGCAGGTGCAGAAGGAGCAGCGGGTACGGCAGGAGCAGCAAGTGCTGCAGGTACGGCAGGAGCAGCAAGTGCTGCAGGTACTGCAGCAACAACAGTTGCCGCATCTAAGGCTGTAGATATTGTAGATACTGCAACCGATGTTGGTAGTATCATATATACAAGCAAGATGATGAAACGTATTGCCAAGACAGAGGAGTTTGCTGGTAAAGCTGTAGATAAGTACAATAAGATAGAGAAGGCAGATAAGAAAGGCTTTCTTTCTTCTATGGTTGGCTTTACCACGGAGAGATTGCTTTCTAAGCCACAACGTGTAAGAGCTGTCAGAAATTATGTTGACGGTACTTTGGCGCCTGAATTCAAGTCTCAAATGGAGAACTTGAGTCAGAGTGTTGTAAACATGGTTAGAGGTAGTTTGCAGAATGATGCATCCGAAATGATAGCACAGAAGACTGCAATGTTGAATGAACTTAAAGAACAAAGTTCGGAGCATAAGGCTGAGTTTGCTCGTAGAAAAGAAACCTTGAAACAATATAAGGAAAAATTATCAACAATTTAACAACATGGATATGATAGAAATTTTAGGTGCATTGGTTGTCGGTGGCGTTACTGGCGCTATTGCAAAGGACAAACTTATAGGTAATCCACAGTTGCAAGCTAAGATTCGTGAGCTTGAGGGTATTTACAAAGAAAACAATAACCTACGTGAAGACAAAAAGAAACTCTCACGACAGGTTGAAGACTTACTCTCTGAACTAAAAAAAATACATCAGGCTTCACAGGATAATGAGGACGACAAGGACGATATGGAAGACGACTTGATGAAGGCTCGCATGGAACTTAAAAAGTTGAAGAGAGAGAATGAAGAGTTGTCGCGTTCTCTTAAGGAGCATAAGCAAGCTTGTGATTCCTATGAGATTGAAATCAAAAACTTGAAAGAAAAATTAGGTTGATTATGACAGAGTGGATAGTCTTATTGGTGGGCGCCATTATAGCTCTCGCTATTGGTTTCTTTTTGGGACGACAGAAAGGAACTACTGCCACAGTGGAGGATGATACCAAAAATCTTGAAGAGGAGAACAAACAGCTGAAGGACAAATATTCGGCTGTTTGTTCTAAGTTGAAGGATGCGGAAGCTGGTCTTGAAAATGTTCAAAAGGCTAAGGATATAGAGTCAAAGTACAAGGAACTTTTGAGCGAAGCAAAAGCAGAATGCAAGAAACTTGATGAACAGCTTAAGAATGCAATAAGTGGCAATTGCGATGAAACTGTTAAAGCCCAACTTGATGAGGTCGTAAAACTAAAGAAACGTATTACAGACCTTGAGGATGAGATTGAAGACAATGAGGATGATATTGACAACTACAAGAAAAAGTTGAAGAAGAAAGATTCTGAATTGTCTGAATTGCAGGAAAACTATGACAAGGAATGCAAGGCTTCAAAGCAGATGAGCGAGGAGCTTGGGCTGGTCAAGAGAGAATTGGATGAGAAAACCGAAGAACTTAAATTAAAGATGGGGTCTTTGGAATTTATTCAAGAGATTCTTTCGGCTCAACAGACAAAGGCGGATAATTCTGTACAGCTGTATAAGAATATAAACTTCTTAGAATCAGTTATACGTGGTCAGGTACTTGATTGTTATGAGATGGCATGGGCGGAAAATGGTATACAAATTGGAACTTCCATTTACAATGAAAAGAAAGATGCTTTAATGTCAGGTTTCTTCCATTGGGCTGCTATGAAGAAAAAACATTGGCTTGATGGTAAGACTACTATTGCTTTTGTTGGTGAGTTCTCTGCAGGTAAAACTTCTATTGTGAATAGAATTCTTTCGCAAGATGACAAGACAATTCCGCTATTGCCCGTTAGCACAAAAGCAACGACTGCTATTCCTACATATATTGCAGGTGGTGTATCAACAGCTTATCGATTTGTTACTCCTGATAATGTTGAGAAGAACTTGTCAGAATCCACATTCAAAAAAGTGTCAAAGGAGGTGCTTGATCAAGTAAAGGGAGTATCTTCGCTGATAAAGTACTTTGTGATGACTTATAAGAATCCTAACCTTGATGGCTTGAGCATATTGGATACTCCTGGCTTTAATTCTAACGATAGTGAGGATAAGGAGCGTACCATTGAGGTTATAAATGAATGTGATGCTTTGTTCTGGGTTTTCGATGTTAATGCAGGAACTGTGAATCGCAGCTCTATATTACTAATCAAGAAAAAGCTGAACAAGCCTTTGTATGTAGTAATTAATAAGGTGGATACTAAGCCAAAGTCGGAGGTTGATAAAGTAGAAGCTCTGATAAGCAAGACATTGAAGGATGCTGGCTTAAAAGTGGAACAATATATCCGCTTCTCGGCAAAAGCTCCTTTGGAGGATATAATGGCACCAATCAAGTCTGTTGGTTCTACATCTGAAAGTGACACTTTTGTAGAGGATGTTCAAACCTATTTGGAAGGTTTGTCAAAAAAATACGAAAGTACAGTTCAAGATGCTTCTCGCAAATATGACGGGCATACAAAAGCTTACAATAAGCAGATTGAAAACGTGAATAGGTGTCTCTCTGCTATATGCGACAATTGTGTTGAAGCTGCAGATATTCCGCAATGGACAGAGCATCTTTTCTCTAAAGATCGATATGAAATGTCTGGAGACGAAGGCGAACGACTTATTGGTATTTTGTCGGATATTGCAGATGAACAAACGGACAATTTGATCTCGGCTTTTCAGGCTTTGCAGGAAATGCAAAGCGAAATGGATAAAGCGCATGCTTGCTTAATTGAATGCAAGAAGCAGTTTGTTCAAGTACAAAAATGTCTTGAATCTTATAATAACGAAACTAAAAAATTTAAGTAAACATGGAACAAAATCTTTTTGAAGAATTTCAAAACAAGAAGAAAAAATTAATATCCTTGGCATTGAAAGCCAAGGAGTTTGGTTGGATTGATGAGAATCGTTGTAAAGAACTCATCGACAAATTGGAGAAAGACATCTTGACGATCGGTGTTATCGGTCAGATGAAGTGTGGTAAATCTACGTTCCTCAATTCTTTTGTTTTTGAGGATACGGTATTGCCTGCTGCAACAACTCCTATGACTGCAGCTCTTTCTGTTATAACTTACGGGGAACAGAAGAAGGTGGTTGCTGAGTTCTATACCAATGATGAGTGGGAAGAGCAGAAGGCTCAAGCTGCTCGTTCGTTGGATGATGTAGCTGGGGATACTATGGCTGAATCCAAAATAAAGGCAGCAAAAGAACTTGTATCTAAAGCTTCAAGACTTGGCTCTAATCTTAGAGATTATTTGGGTAAGACAAAAGAGGATTCTTTCGAAAATATAATTGAGTATGTAGGAGCAGACGGTAAATATGTTTCTATCACTAAATCAGTAAAGATTTACTATCCTAAAGAATACCTCAAGGGTGTTGAAATTGTGGATACTCCGGGATTCAATGACCCTATTGTTTCTCGTGAAGAGCGTACTAAAGAATTCCTCAAAAAGGCAGATGTTGTATTGATGATGCTTTATGCCGGTCGTCCGTTTGATGCAACCGACAGAGATATTATCTTCAAGAATGTTAGTCAATGTGGCATTGGTAAGGTGCTCATTGGTATAAACAAGTATGATATACCGTATTGTAGCGATGTAAACCCTGAGGATGAAGAGCAAATCAAGGATTATGTAAAGTCTGAGATTGCTAAGGCATGTCGTGAGTCAAATGACAATACGTTGTCTGATATTCTGAGTGAGGCAGAACCTATTCCTTTGTCGGCAGAAATGGCTTTGTTGTCAGAGTTGCCAATGTCAAAAGTGAACTCAGAAGAAGCTTTGAGTTTTGCATGGAATCGTCATTGTTCGAATTTCGGTATAGGTTCACAACCGGAAATGCGTAAGTGGAGCCAAATCGATAATTTGGTCAATGCGATTCGCAATTTGATAGATAAGGAAAAGAGTCAAATTCTGTTTGCTAAGCCATTGAATGCTATATATGCAGCAGGCGGAAAGCTTAAGATGGATAACGAGAATGCTCTCAATCAGAAAAAGGCAGAAATAACAATGCTGCAAAGTCCTGATGATGATTTGGAGGAAAGAGAATACAATCTGTCAAAGGCATGTAGACGTTTGGAGAAAAAACTGGGCTTTCTTGAAGATTCTTTGAATGATGACGTAAGAACTCTGGTGAATAATGGTGAAGACATTCTTGAGGACTTAGTGGATTCAGCTTGCAACAAAATGGAAAATGTTGTAGAGACAGATTTTGGACGTTTCACTAAAGTAGAAGCGTTAAACCCTAAATTCGATAAAATAACTTCGAATTTGGTTAATCGTGACATGAAGAGAAAGATGAAGAATCTCCAAGATGAAGGACGTCGTAAGTTTTTGTCGTCAATTCAAGACTTCTTTACTGACGCTGAAGATATCTTGTTAAAGTATCTTCCTGACATTGATACCCGAGATTTCATTAAAGATTTACAAGGAAAGATGAAACTTGATCTGGATAATGTTTCTTTGTTCAGTAAAGAAGGTGAGGAGGTGACAGATGATGGCTGGTTGGATTTTATCGGTGATCTTCTTGGTAACTTCATTAATGGAATGAGCTTTGGTCTTGCTGGTGTGATAGGAAGAGCACTTACACATAACTCAACCAAGATAGACTTGTTGAATTTAATTAATAGCAAACGTGACAGTTTTGATTGTAGAGATTCATTGCAAGGTGCTTTTGCTAATAAGGATAAAGTCATCAATACTATAAGGCAAAAACTAATTGAAGGCATGTTAAATCCTCTCCAAGAAAAGGTTGAGGAAATCCGAAATGGTAAGGTAAACAAGGAGCTTAAATTGGAGGAAGCCAAGGCTGCCTTAGATGGTTTGCTTGAGAAGAAGACAATACTGGAAGCACAGTTGGAAGAGGTAACCTCTTTAAAGAATGCGATCTAATGTTCTTGTGTAAAGTGGGTATGGCGTGAAAGCCATACCCACCTATAATCTATTGATTTATCAAGCACACAATTTTCCTAACAAATCATATCGCTTATGCTTAGAGGAGTATGTACTTTTGTCTGCGATGATTGCGGACATAGATTCAAGGGGATGGATTGCGAGTGGATGGCAACAGCCTATACTGCTCCTGTAAAATGCCCAAAGTGTGACAGTATGCACACTTATCCATCAAGTTATAATATAGCTTTTCCACTTGGCGGATTGTTTGGCTTGAAAAAGACTTTTTATCGAAAGATATGGAAAAGCATCGATGAGAGGAATAAAACTGACAAATAGCCTATGAATAGTAACATTTTCTTTCAGCCTTTCGTTGGCAAGGATTATGCCAACGGAGGCATCTTTGGCAAGCGAATCATGATATTGGGCGAGAGTCATTATTGTGAAGAGGAATGTGTGGATTGTGGAGATTGCCGTCTGCATCGGGAGTGTATGGACTTTACGCAGCACGTGCTTGATGATTATCTCAATGAGAATAAGGAACGACAGAACTGGATGCGGACTTTCTTGAAGTTTGAGCGTTCGTTAGTGGGAGAGGAGACCAATCAAGCGATGAGGCTGAAGATTTGGAACTCGGTGGTATTCTTCAACTATCTGCAAGTGGCGATGGGTGGTCCTCGCGAGGCTGGTACTGCCGAACAATATCAACAGGCAGGCAAGGAATTCTTTGAGGTCATCGAAAAGTATCAGCCTGAGTACATCATCGTATGGGGCAAGAGGCTTTGGAACAATCTTCCTAATGTGCGCTGGCACGATGGTGACGACATCGTAGTGGATGGTTATCCTGTTGCTACAGGTGCTTATCTTCTGAGTAATGGCAAGCAGGTGAAAGTGATGGCGGTGAATCATCCTTCCGTAGGTTACTCTTGGGACTATTGGTATCGGGTGATACAAAGATTTTTGGAGTAATAAGCAAAGAACGTGCTATGGACAATCGTGTGAAATTCTATAGTTGGCTGATAGGCCTCTTGGATAGTGCGCATCTTACCTTTGAGGAGATTGCTGATGAATGGAAGGAAGCCCATGCTAATCAGGATAACAATGTGCTGGACAAGCGTACCTTTCATCGTTATCGTGAAAATATCCAGTCGCAGTTTGGCATTACTGTGGAATGTAACAAGAGCAACGGCTATCGGTATTATCTGAAGCGTGATCCCGTGGATGACGATGATGTAACGGAATGGATGCTGAGTTCCCTACGGCTGGCTTCGTTAGGTGATATGCTGAAGTATCACAATAAGGTGATGCTCGATACGCCGCCATACAACACGGAATATCTGGATGAAATTCTTTCTGCGATAGATAAGCAATATCTGCTGAAGTTTAAATACGTTTCGGGGTTCGGAGCAGAGAGCGATATCGTGCTACAACCGGCTTTCGTGAGATATTTCAAACGACGGTGGTACGTTGTGGGGGTTAAGAAACAACGTTCGGCGTCCGAAGGGAAAGCCAATTCAAGTGCAGAGGTAGATGTGAGAAAACTCGTTCGCTGTCTTCCTTTCGACCGCATCAGTTTCCTGAAGCTTATTTGCGAGAAGCATCCGTTGCCGGCAAAGATGAAGAAGTTCCTGACTCCAGAGAATTATTATGAAGATTGCTTTGGCATCTATCGGATGGAAAATGTGCCCGTGGAGAAAATCCGTATCCGTGCCTTCTATCCGGAATACAATTATATCGAGGAGGTTCCACTGCACGAGAGCCAGCAGAAAGTAAAGGAGTCGAAAGATGGAATGTATCGGGAATATACCCTCACCCTTCGTCCCAGCCGTGATTTCCTTCAGGAACTGTTGTGGCATGGCAGAAATATCATCGTACAGGAACCCGAGAGTCTGAGGCAGGAGATGATTGGTATCTTAAAGGATATGACGAAGAGTTATGAGACGGGCGAATGCCTGAATGGGGAGGAATAAGGGCTTAATGTTTCTCTCCTGGAAAATGGAAAATTCAAGGGGCTAAGCTATATTACTAACCTATATAAGGTAAAGGGTGTCCCAAAACTCAAGGCCCCCCTTAAAATTATCATAAATTAAGAATCCTGTGGTTATTGGTAACTACTCATCACCTCTAGACATGAGTAGTTACCGGATTCCAGAAACAAGTTAAAGATATATAAAAACAGCACAGTTTGTTCCTGTCCTTGCCAAGAAATGCATAATTTTGAATGAAATAAAGAAAACGAACGAAGACTTTTTTGTATAAGAAAAGCTACCGTTTGATAAACCAATCACTCATCATCATCATTTAGAAATGAAGCGAACTATATTCCCACAAGATTTTTCTCAATACTATCCTATTGGGATTCAGCCATGTCGCATGTATGTGGATGTTGCCAATCGTATTTATGATAAAATTAGAGACGTGGACATCAATTTGCCTGATGCTAATAAACTAAAGAAAGAGATTGCCATCAATGCAGCAATATACTTTGAGGACAAGATGTCTGACATCGGCCTGTGGAATGCGTTTGTAAATAAACACATGCTCACATACCAACGCCCATTGCCCTTCTTTGACGATTTTAAGGTTCTTGATAAGAACGAAGTAAATGCCAAAGAGGTGGAACTATTGATATGGCTTGCACTGTCTCGAAACTTCAGCAACCGTTTTCTCAATCCTTTAGCAATGGGAGAGTACACAGCAAATATCATTATGGAAGTGCTGAACGAGGATGACGATGTAGATATAAACGATTCTTTGTATGATTATATATACAACACAGACAAAGCCAATGATTATTTCAAGTTGAAGCCTGTACTGATATGGCTTCGCCAATCCTATCTTCTTTATTCTCCTTTGTCAGAAGAAAGGTTTGAGGAGTGTTTATTCAGATATTCAACAATAACTAAGAAAAGTGATGCTGTATATTATGCTGAAACATTTTTCTCCATGGACTCCGAGATTGGCCCAATGGCAGTATTGCCCCATCTATGGCTGGCAGATATGTATTTCGACCATAACATGCAGAAGGAAGCTAAGAATCTAACGAACCTTGAATATTGTCTGCCAGATATGTTTGAGGTAATTGAGGCAGATGCTACATATACTTTATTGAAGAACTCAAAAGACGAAGAGTATAGACTGAAGAATGAATATTCAGATATTTTCCGTAAAGGCGCTTATCTTTATTCAGCACTTGTAAAATATGCTAATAATGACTGGGAGATTAATGGTGGAGTATTGAGCTCAACAAAAGAAAACTATGACAAAATGCGTATGCGTCAGGCAGAATTAAAGAAATCTTACGAGCTTGTCTATCCTTTATACATGAAACGAACAGGAGGCAAACGCCTTGCATTCTTAGAGAACATACAACAATTGCAAGAATGGTTGAAGAAGATTTCACCTGAAATGGATATGACAGAGGTTTGTGATCATTTGCCAAGCGGTCCGCAGGTCGCTTTTATCTCAAAAAAGGCAGGAATAATTCTTGCCCCCAATATTATTCATGCAATAAAATGTAGCGACATTCCTATTATAGGAAATGTGATGCACAGACATTGCAGCAAGAATCGATAGTGGCTATAATCAATACAGAAGCAGTACACCCAGAATTGCTACATTATCTGCTTGATAACGACATGTTGCAAGATGCTGATTTAAGTAAAAATTTTCCAAGTGAGTTGGACAAGAATATCTTTAAACGCAATATCGATTTCGTTGCACGCCAACATCGCAGACACCTTTATCATGACAATGATTTTTGATTAGTAATAACAAGCCTTAATAATTACTTGACTAATTCAAAATTTCATGTACCTTTGCAAGAAAGGACATTATCGGAATAAATGAGCCCGTCTTTAGACGTCCCAACGTTGGTATCCGACAATGTCTTTTCTTCGTTCACGGCTTGATTATAGTAAAACATTTCGTCATTATAATGTTGGATAAGCACATTTGATGATTACTGAGTCGAGCCATTATCTTTGGCACAACTTTATTCGTAGATATAATCTTTATCTGGATAAAGTGACTACGGTTTCTGTTGACTTTGAGAAAATCTCCATATGGTTTGATAGCAGAAACTCGTAAAAACATGGTTTTAGAGAAAAACCTAAGATATTTGGCAGGAAATGAAAATTTCTCATTATCTTTGTAGCATAAAAACACAATTGTATGGAAGATGTAAACAGAATTAAATTGGTTCTCGTAGAGAAAAAACGTACCAGCAAATGGCTGGCAGAGTAGCTCGGTGTTAACCCCTCGACTGTCAGCAAGTGGTGTACGAACTCTTCCCAACCAGACCTTGCGTGTATATTAAAGATTGCAGATCTACTGGAAGTTGACTTAAAAGAACTCTTTGTGAGAGAGTACAAACAATATCTCCTTTCTCAGAAGTAAAATATACTTCGGTAGAACTATCGTAGCAAAGGACAAATAAGGGCGTACACGTAGATGTAGGACAGGCCTTCGACATCCTTTTAGGAGAGGCTAAACCAAAGGCAAAAAGAGACCAATAACACCCAAGAAGAGAGTAAGATAAAAGTAAAACAATAAAAAAGTGAAGATATGATAGCATTCATTGATACGGAGGTGAATCCGCAGACGAAGAAGGTGGCGGATTACGGGGCAGTGAGGGAGGATGGTGCGGTGTTGCACTCTCACTCCAAGGCTGACTTCGATGCCTTTGTGTCAAGATGCGATACAATATGTGGACACAATATCATCAATCATGACCTGAAATATACCGCGTTAAGGGGAAATCCGACGATTGTGGATACGCTATTCCTGTCGCCGTTGCTGTTCCCTAAGCGACCTTATCACCACTTGGTAAAGGACGATAAGTTGCAGGTGGATGAACTGAACAATCCCGTGAATGATGCGATAAAGGCTCGTAACTTGCTGAATGACGAAGTGGCGGCTTGGAATCAGTTATCACCCTATAGACAGAAAATCTACTATTACCTGTTGAATGAAACTAAAGAGTTCGGAGGTTTCTTTAAGCATATCGGATATTCGCCAAATGTAAGTTGGATATCATCAATATTTGCATCTAAACCGGATTGGATACAATTAATTCTGAAGGAATACGATGGGAAGATATGCAAACATGCAGACTTCTACACCTTGGTCAAGCAGTATCCCATAGAGTTGGCCTATTGTTTGGCTGTGATTGGCGCTGACGACATCTTTTCGATAACTCCAGCATGGGTGATACGCAACTATCCACAGGTGGTGAATGTGATGAACATACTGTGCAATACGTCTTGCGGAGATTGTGAGTATTGTCATCAACGGTTGAATGCGCACTACGGACTGAAAGAGTTTTTTGGTTATGGTGAGTTTCGTATTTTTGATGGCGTTCCTATGCAGCAACAAGCTGTGGAGGCGGCCATCCGTGGCGAGTCGTTACTGACGATTTTCCCAACGGGAGGCGGCAAGTCGCTGACTTTCCAGTTACCCGCTTTGATGGCTGGAAGGAATACACATGGGTTGACCGTAGTTATTTCACCATTACAGTCGCTGATGAAAGACCAAGTGGACAACCTCGCGGAACGTGGTATTAGCGACGCGGTGACCATCAACGGATTATTAGACCCTATCGAACGGGCAACTGCTATCGAACAGGTGGCTGACGGAACAGCCAATCTGCTCTATATTGCTCCAGAAATGTTGCGTAGCAAGACCATTGAGCGTCTGTTGATGGGACGCCATGTTGTTCGCTTTGTGATAGATGAGGCCCACTGCTTCTCTGCATGGGGGCACGATTTCCGTGTGGACTACTTGTATATCGGTGATTTCATTCGCCAGTTGCAAGAAAAAAAACAATTGAAACGGCCTATTGCGGTATCGTGTTTTACAGCAACAGCCAAACAAAAGGTTATTAGCGACATTTGTGACTACTTCAGGGCAAAGTTGGGCTTGGAACTGAAAGTGTTTGCCGCTAATGCTGAGCGTAAAAACCTGCGCTATTCTGTGCTTCACGCTGATACGGCTGATGAGAAATATAACCTATTGCGCTCATTGATTCTTGATCATAACTGCCCCTCGATAGTGTATGTTTCTCGTACTCGACGAACCCGTGAATTGGCACAGCATTTGGTCAACGACGGCATACGTGCCTTGCCTTTCAACGGAAAGATGGAGGCTGCGGAGAAGATTAAGAACCAGAATGCTTTTATGAGTGGCGATGCACAGGTGATTATAGCCACGTCTGCCTTTGGAATGGGGGTTGACAAGAAAGACGTAGGGTTGGTGGTTCACTATAACATCAGCGACTCTTTGGAAAATTATGTGCAGGAAGCTGGACGTGCTGGACGAGACCCGCAGATGCAGGCTGAATGCTTTGTATTGTATGCAGACAGCGACCTCGACAAGCACTTTATTCTCCTTAACCAAACCAAACTTAGTATCAGCGAGATTCAGCAGGTTTGGAAAGCCATCAAGGATCTTACAACAAAGCGAGATAAGGTAAGTTGTTCGCCATTGGACATTGCACGCCAGGCTGGATGGGGAGACGAAATAGATGACATAGAAACCCGAGTGAAAGCTGCCATTGCGGCCCTTGAAGATGCTGGATTCATACAACGTGGCAGTAATTCACCGCATGTGTTTGCTACGGGCATTGCTGTGAAGAATATGGATGAAGCCCGCCGCAAGCTAACCATCTCACCTCTCTTTGATGAGCAGTCACGCGAGGAAGCAGCTCGTATTATCAAGTCGTTAATAAGTGCTCGTGCAACAGCTGAAGGAAGAGGTGCTGAGGCTGAAAGTCGGGTTGACTATCTGGCAGACATCCTTGGTATGAACAAGGCGACTGTCATTCGCAATATCAATCTGATGCGGCAGAATGGTATTCTAGCTGACAGCCGCGATATGCAGGCATGGATTACCAAGAGTACGACGGTGAGGAACCTTGATACCATACTACGATTGGAGCAGTTTATGTTACAACAATTTTCAGAAGAATCACGTCGGTTTAGCTACAAGGAATTAAATGAGGAGGCTCAGAAGGCCGGAATGACTTACTCCAATGTCAAACGACTGAGGATGTTACTGCACTTCATGACGCTGAAAGGGTACATTTACAAACAGGAGCACAGCATTACTGGTTATGTCAACATAAGACTTCAGTCATCAATGGAGGTAAAAAAAGCTCGATTTGAACGACGGATGGATATTTGCAGGTTTGTCGTGGATCGTTTGAGTACACAAAAAGACAGCAACAAGGATATGATACTTATCAACTTTTCTGTTATAGAACTACTCCAGCAGTTCATTGCCAGTCGCCGGGAAACGATGTTTTCGGACAATGATAAGCCCACAATTGCAGACATCGAAGAAGCACTGCTATATCTTACCAAAACGGAACTGATGAAGATTGAAGGCGGATTTATCGTTCTCTATAATACCATGCAAATTGGACGTCTCGTAGCAACACGTACCAGATATGGCAAAGAGCAGTATCGTTTGTTGGATGAATTCTATAAACAACGCATTCGCCAGATTCATATCGTAGGCGAATATGCCAATCTGATGGTTCGTGACTACAATGCAGCGTTGCGTTTCGTCAACGACTACTTTACAATGGACTTCCGCAAGTTCATCAAACAGTATTTCAAAGAAGAGCGCAGGGCGCAGATTGACCAGAACATCACTCCAGCCAAATACAACAAACTCTTTGGCGAACTCTCTAACCGCCAATGCGAGATTATCGACGACAAGGAGTCGAAATATATCGTTGTCGCAGCAGGTCCGGGAAGCGGAAAGACGCGGGTACTGGTGCACAAGTTGGCCTCGCTGTTGCTGCTGGAGGATGTGAAGCACGAGCAACTGTTGATGCTCACTTTCTCAAGAGCTGCGGCAACTGAATTCAAGAAACGACTCATAGAATTGGTGGGTAATGCCGCACATTATGTGGACATCAAGACCTTCCATTCCTATAGTTTCGACCTTGTTGGCAAGCAGGGCAGTCTGGATGAGGCGAAAGATGTGGTACGCCTTGCGGCAGAGATGATTGAAAATGGTGAGGTAGAAGCATCGAAGATTGCCAAGAGCGTGCTTGTCATTGACGAGGCGCAGGATATGGGACAGGATGACTTCCGATTGGTGCAGGCTCTGATGCGCCAGAACGAGGAGATGCGAGTCGTTGTTGTGGGTGATGACGACCAGAACATCTATGGTTTCCGCGGTTCCGACTCACGATACATGTTGTCGCTCGTCGAGCAAGAAGGTACTAAGACTACGATTGGGCGAACACAGAGTGAGCAGACTCGACCGAAGATCAAGTTGTATGAGATGACAGACAATTATCGTTCTGCAAAAGCGGTAGTTGATTGTGCCAACCGCTATGTACTACGGATACCTGGCCGTTTGAAGCATACTTCCATACAATCAGCGACAGGGGAAGATGGCAAGGTGATGACTTTGAAGTCACTTTTAGATGCAGAAATAAAGGTAGAGGGAAGTACCGCGATACTAACCCGTACCAACGAGGAAACAATGCAGGTTGCCTACGAGTTGGGGCAGCGAGGATTGCATGCCACAATTGCGCAGTCGATGGGAGGTTTCCGTTTTGGAAATCTTGCAGAAGTGCGTTACTTCCTTAAACAGTTGGGCGGGAAAGGTGATGTGATTCTTTCAAAGGAGAGGTGGCAAGAAGCCAAACAGCGTACACTGGAAACCTATGCGGCAAGTTCTTGTCTCAGTATTATGCGGCATTTCTTTTCAGACTTCGAGATAACGCACAAATTCTATTATCGTAGTGATTTGCGTGAATACATCTTTGAGTCGAATATTGAAGATTTCATTGCAGCTGATGATAAGTCTGTATTTGTGAGCACTATCCACAAAGCAAAGGGTCGTGAGTTTGATACTGTGTATCTCTTGTCGCCAATACCTGATGGGAGGGATATCAATGATATGCGGACTTATTACGTGGGGCTCACTCGTGCAAAACGAAACCTGTATCTTGTTACGAATCCTCCCAAGGAGTATTCATCAATATCCATTGCATTGAATATGCATGATGTCTGGCTTGACTTCTTCAAGGAGCGCAAGAATGTTGTGCTTCGTCTCAGAAGCGGTGACAGTTTGCAATACAAGGATGGCTATTTATTAAATGAAGATGGCATCAATGTCGCGGCGCTCTCTGTCTCTGGCAAGGATAAATTGAAAGCCTGGACGGATAAAGGCTATGAGGTGACAAGTGCGAATGTGATTTATACGTTGGCTTGGAAGCCCCAAAACTATAATACGGAATATGCAGTTTGTTTGGCAAATGTGGTCTTATCTAAAAAATAAAAATTCCCCAGGAAGAAACACTTCTCATCTACTCTTCTTGGGATGGTTATTACAAGGATCCAGAGCAGGTGAAAGCCAACCCAAAGTACAAGGAGTTCCGTGGTATGTTCCACAATGTAGTGGACATACACACCTCTGGTCATGCTGACCGCCAGACAATCGAGAAAGTAATCAAAACAGTTAATCCAAAAGAAGTTATCTGCATACACAAGGAAGCAAATGCAAAAATATAAGTAAGTGTACAGAATTAAATTGATATGGAAAGACAGTTGTTAAAAGACACGTGTGTTCGAGAAAATGGAGGAAGTCGCTATGCCGAATTATTTTGCAGTCTCTCTAAACTACACGAGGATGAACTTGATGATGGGAGTGGTAATGCATTAGAAGAATTCAAGTACATTGATTCCTCTACTGCATTGGGAGTCAACTTCTTTCTTCTGTATGAACAAATTCATCCTAAAGCCAATATAATTTTCGAGTGGGATAAAAGTTCTCCGTTGAAGGTCGGTGGCAAATCAAATATAGACATTAGAATACAAGAAGACAAGATAATCACTTTTTACGAGTCAAAATTTCTTGAACCATATTATATGTGCAATTCACGGTTCACAGAATCTTACTCCCTAAAAGAGAACTACTATGACCACTGGAAGTTTACTGACGAAGAACTGGTAAGTATATTAAGGGATTTTCAGTCTTTCACTTATTATAATGCATCACAGTTATTCCGTCATCTGCTTGCAATAGTAAATCATATTGTACATAATAAGGATCTTTATAAGGACATTACATCAGTTGTCCTAAATAGCATCTCATGGAAAATGGAAGATGAATACCTTAACCTGCTTAATCTGTCACGCAGGTCAAGAAGTTATGCAATCAAACGGATGAACATCCTTAAACAAGAAGAAACGGATGTTAAAGATATGATTCAAAGATTTATAGATCATTATGTCACAGATATTATTCCAAAGGATATAACATTGTCATTTGAGACAAGCACGTACAATAACAATGTTAGTTTGATTAATAACCATAAAGAGTTCAAAAACCGTTATTTCATACGATGAAAATTCTTCAAATCTCAGACACCCACAACAGACATAATGAACTGACCAATCTTCCAGAAGCTGATGTTATCATCCATTGTGGCGACTTCACAGAACAAGGCACAGAGGAAGAGGTTCTTGACTTCTTGAACTGGTTTATAGAATTGCCTTACAAGCACAAGATATTCGTCACCGGAAATCATGATTTGTGTCTATGGGATGCTGAAGGTATAGAAGACCTTCCCGACAATGTTCATTTCCTTCAAGACAGAAGTTGTGAAATAGAGGGTATTCGCTTCTTTGGATTGGCATACAATCATCCGGAAAGGCACATTCCCAATGATGAAATAGATGTCCTTGTGACCCATGAACCGCCCGTAATGATCCTTGATGAATCATCGGGAACCCATTGGGGCAATGCACCTCTAAGGAACAGAGTGTTTGAGATTAAGCCCAAGTATCACTTGTTTGGTCATGCACACGATGCTTTTGGCACAGAAAAGCAAGAAGGAATTGTCTTTTCGAATGCTGCCATGCTCGATGACAATTATAAATCTCGACGAAAAGGCAAACTTTTTATTTTATAACGAAGAAGCAGACATCTGGTAATACAATCAGCCAAATGTCTGCTTCCTTGCTTTAGTATAACAATCCAAAGCTCCACAAAGGTAGGAACTGTCCGCTTGCATATTCCGTATCATCACGGACGATGTAAGCGTTCTCCACGTCCTTTACCTGCTTCAGTCCTTTCTTCTTGCCACCCACCTCAAAGGTGTATTCACCAATCTGGAAGTCTGACACTTTGGAAGAGATCACTTCCTGGTTCAGTCTTGTCTGATTGAAGAAGAAGGTCTCGCGGACATTACCGATGTTGGCGTTCTCACCGGTCATGGTATATATCATATTGGTATTGTCAAGATATACCTTCTCGGTCTTGCCCAATCCACGCATACCACCTGTGCAATCACGGAGCTGTCCGATCATTCCTGCTTTCTCCATATACAGCAGGTAATTCGGAATATCGTTGCGACTAACCTTTATCTCATTGGCAAGGGATGATGCCTCTGGCTTGTAAGGAACATTGCTTGCGATGATGCCAAGCATACGGCGAAGTTTTCTGCCTGTTGCAGGTGTCATGTTGGCATACTGCGGTATGTCAACCTCCATGGTCAGACGGATTACCTGCTGAAGGCGCTGCTGGAAGTAGCCTTCGAGTGAGAAAGGATAATATCCCTCGCGAAGATACTGCTCGAACAAAGGAAGAGGATGCTCTACTCCTTCTATCTGTACCTTGCCCTCCAGGACTTCCTTTAAGGAACGTACTGGAGTCTTTATGCCATGGAACAGTTCAAGGAACTCACGGAACGAAAGACCCTGCATGTCGTTGAGAAGAACACGACGGCTAAGGTCGGCTTCACCTTCCAGAATATCCAGAACGGAGGAACCTGTGAAGAACACATGAAGTTTTGGATGGGAGTCGTAGATCTGCTTCAGTTCTGTCGACCATCCCTCGTACTTGTGAACCTCGTCGATGTAAAGCCATTCTCCACCCTCACGGACAAACTGGGCTGCAGTGTCTATGAGCGTGTGGGTTGAGAAATAACTGTGGTCAGCCGAAACATACAGGCTTTTATCCTGGATGTCCTCGGATTGCTCCTTGATGTGCTGGAGAACCATCGTGGACTTTCCTACACCACGAGGTCCCATCAGACCGACAAGTCTTGCCTCCCATGGCAGCTTGTCATACATATAACGCTTGAAGTCAGTTGAAACGAGGTTCAGCTGTTCCTTCATAAATTCAGTCAATGTCAAATCCATAGTAGAATGTATTTAGATGCACCTTGAAAAGTGCAAGTTTAACCTCAATATGCACGATGGGAAGTGCAGATTAAAACACAATATGCACTCTCCAAGGTGCAAATTTAGCACTTTTGAGTTAAATAACCAAGAAAAATCATGTCAAAACACTTTGTTTTATAGAAAATTAGCATAGAAACTGTCAATACAGATTGACAACAGGTACTACCCCCTATAAATGATACTTTATAAGGCTTGATGATACCCTAATTTTTGGATTTAAAATTGGGTGTAAAAAAAAACTCGCTGAAAACCAGCGAGTTTAGCGGAGAGAGAGGGATTCGAACCCCCGGTACCTCTCAGTACGCCGGTTTTCAAGACCGGTGCATTCGACCACTCTGCCATCTCTCCTTGGTCGAAAAGCGAGTGCAAAGGTACGGGTAATTTTTGAATTATGCAAATTTTTCAAGAACTTTTTTGCAAAATAGGGCAAAAATGAGTAATTTTGTGGCATGATTTACCCGAAGAACTTTGAAACCAAGATAGGTTTCGACGAAATACGCACACTGTTGAAAGGCCATTGTCTGAGTACTCTGGGCAAGGAGAAAGCCGATGAAATCGACTTCACTGATGATGCTGACACCATTAATGAATGGATGGAAC
Organism: Prevotella sp. P4-98; assembly: GCF_002251405.1. Lineage (NCBI taxonomy): Bacteria > Pseudomonadati > Bacteroidota > Bacteroidia > Bacteroidales > Prevotellaceae > Prevotella > Prevotella sp. P4-98. Next base: position 81,832 of record NZ_NPJC01000058.1, read on the forward strand.
AGGTGAGAGAATTCCGCCGATTGCAGCAGGAAACGGATTCGTTTCCCCTGAACTATTTCTTTGATGTCAGACAGTCGATAACCCGCATCCGATTGGAAAATACCCATCTGGAGGAGAACGAACTGTTTGATCTGCGCCGGTCATTGGAAACCATCTCGCTGATTGTGACATTCCTCAACAAGAATGAAGGTGACGAAGATAATCCGGAATATCCCTACCCTGCCCTTCATCGATTGGCGGAAGGCGTGCTGACTTTCCCCGCTATGATTCGTCGCATAGACTCTATCCTCGACAAATTCGGGAAAATCAAAGATTCTGCTTCTATGACATTGGCAGGAATACGCCATGAGTTGGCTCAGACCGAAGGTGGAATATCGCGTACCTTATATACTATATTACATGCAGCACAACGCGATGGCCTGGTAGATAAGGACGTGGCACCTACCATGCGCGACGGACGATTGGTGATTCCCGTAGCACCAGGACTGAAGCGTCGCATCAAAGGCATCGTGCACGATGAGAGTGCTACTGGTAAGACGGTGTTTATAGAACCGACAGAGGTGGTGGAAGCCAATAACAAGGTGCGCGAACTGGAAGCAGCCGAACGACGTGAGATTATCCGCATCCTTACGGTATTTACTGCTGAGGTAAGACCTCACGTGCAGGAGATTCTCGACTCATACCAATTCCTGGCGCAGATAGACCTGATACGTGCGAAAGCCGAACTCGCCCAAGAGATGAATGCCTTTGAACCTCAGGTACAGTCGGAGCCTCATCTCGACTGGATCCGTGCCGTTCATCCGTTGTTACAACGCTCTTTAGCCCGACAAGACAAGAAGGTTGTTCCGCTCGACATCATTCTGACACGCGACAAGCGACTGTTGATCATCTCCGGTCCTAATGCCGGTGGTAAGTCTGTATGTCTGAAAACTGTAGGACTGTTGCAGTATATGCTGCAATGCGGTCTGTCAGTTCCGTTGAGTGAACGTTCCACGGTGGGTGTATTCCAAGACATCATGATTGATATTGGTGACGAACAAAGCATTGCCGACGACCTCTCAACCTACTCCAGCCATTTGCTCAATATGAAGAATATGATGCGTCAATCAAACGAACGCACCCTACTGCTCATTGACGAGTTTGGCGGTGGAACCGAACCAGCCATCGGTGGAGCCATTGCCGAAGCCGTACTGAAACAGTTCTGGAAGAAGCAGGCATTCGGTGTGATTACCACTCACTATCAGAACTTGAAGCATTTTGATGAAGACCATGAAGGAGTGATCAATGGCGCCATGCTCTACGATCGCCATCAGATGCAGGCGCTGTTTCAGTTGTCAATCGGTCAGCCTGGTTCTTCGTTTGCCATCGAGATTGCTCGCAAAACGGGTATTCCAGAAGAAGTTATCAGCGATGCCAGCGATATCGTTGGTTCGGAATACATCCAGAGCGATAAATACCTACAGGATATTGTGCGCGACAAACGCTATTGGGAGGGCAAGCGCCAGACCATCCACCAGCATGAGAAATCGTTGGAAGGTCGCATTGCCAAATACGAAAGCCACATTGAAGAGATTGAACAAGAGCGCAAAGCCATTCTGCGTCGCGCCAAGGAGCAAGCCGAAGAACTATTGCGCGAAAGCAATAAGAAGATAGAGAATGCTATCCGAGAAATCAAGGAGGCACAAGCTGAAAAGGAGCGCACCAGACTGGTTCGTGAGGAGTTGAACGAATTCAAGCAACAGGTATTGGAGATTGACACTCGCGAGAAGGATGAGTTGATAGAGCGCAAAATGCGACAGATTCTGGAACGTCGCGAACGCAAGGCTAAGCGCAAACAGGAAAAGAAAGAACAGGCCGCCAATCCCACAGCAACGCCATCGCCTGTATTTACATCAGCAGGAAAACCGAAACAGGAAGCTCCCATCACCGTGGGAAGCAATGTCCGTATCAAAGGACTGAATACGGTAGGTAAGGTGGAGAGCCTGTCAGGCAAGAATGCCGTTGTCATCTTTGGCGACATGAAGACCAAGATGAAGCTGGAACAATTGGAACTTACTGGCAAACAGAAAGAAGCGCCCAAGGCCGAAACTCCCCACGCTGCCTTAGTTGTGCAAACCTCGAAGATGACTCGTAGCACCATAGAAGACCGCAAACACAATTTTCATCAAGATATTGACGTAAGAGGTATGCGTGGTGACGAAGCCGTTGATGCCGTAATGCACTTCATCGACGATGCCATACTGGTGGGAATGTCGCGTGTGAGAATCCTACATGGTACAGGAACGGGAGTTCTTCGCCAACTGATTCGTCAGTATCTAAATACCGTGCCCAACGTGAAGAGTGCGAAAGACGAGCATGTGCAGTTTGGCGGTTCAGGCATTACTGTTGTGGATATAGATTAGACAAGCTATTTTTCCGCTTTTTCTCTTTAACGGTAATGACAATCGCGACAACTTAAACGGCAAAAATATAGTTTTCAAAAAAAATCGACCACTCGACCACCACTATAGCATAATACACTATCATTCAATGTTTTAAGTGGTGGTCGATGACTTTTTATTTACGTGTTTCGACCACACTTCGACCACCAGAGAATATCTTGCCCATGTTTATCAGGACTATTGCCGATGCCTGATAAAATTTTTATCCAACGTTTGATAAAGGTATTATCCAATATTTGATAAAAGTATTATCCAACGTTTGATAAAGGTATTATCCAACGTTTGATAAAAGTCTTATCCAACGTTGACAAAAGTATTATCCAACGTTGACAAGGGCGTTTTCAAACGTTTAGAAAGGGTGTTTTCAAACGTTTAGAAAGGATGTTTTCAAACGTTTGGCAATAAATCTTTGGAACATTGCAGAGAATTGCCGCAAAACGCCACGTACATTCTTAGCCAAATACACACGACAAAAACCTCGTTGTTACTTGGATTTCCCACAGAGATTGCACCATGTGCAACGAGTATTTAACAGATGTTCGATGCACGTAAAGATATAGTCATCTAACACCACTTAAGTCCGTGATCGTATGTCAATTACGACATCATGGTGTTCGATGTTAGCATTTGCAGACTCTCGCGTGTGCGCGTAAAAATATGGTAATCATAAAACGAGAACCCGTTGTGGCTTGAACACTTCAATATAAGAAAAGCAAAACGGACCTCCTGGCATGGAAGTCCGTTCATCATTTGAGCCTCTTGTCGGATTCGAACCAACGACCCCGAGATTACAAATCACGTGCTCTGGCCAACTGAGCTAAAGAGGCGGGTGGGCAAGCTGTCTGTATCGCGCCGCTACAACCAAGTACCTTTGCTACGTTCCCGTCCTGGAGGATTCCGAGGGAGCTGGCCGTACAGGACTTGCCCATTTTTATTGTTTGATTTTTGCCCTAATGGGCGAAATCGGGTGCAAAGGTACTAAAAAGTTTCCAAATAACAGGCATTAGTCGTGATGTTTTTTCGTTTTTAACACTTTTCTAAGCGTTTTTCTAAGTTTCTCCCCCATTTATCTTCAACTTACGACTCTACAGTTGCCCGTATAGCAGAAATAAACAGAGACCGGTTGCCCCTCCTGTATTTCGCATGATTCACCACGACCACAAACCTACAGTCTTAGACTAACGGCACCTAACCTAAAGGTTTTCTTCCTCCTTGAAAGGCAGAGTTCAAGAGAACTTGACTCTGCTCTTTCTTCGTTCGTCAGCTCGGAAATAAAAGAAAAACGAGCTTTTTCTTTGTATTTCGCTCGGTTTGCACTACTCTGGGCTTGACTGCCCCAAGGTAGGCGGCACCTCGGAAATAAAAGAAAAACGAGCTTTTTCTTTGTATTTCGCTCGGTTTGCACTACTTTGGACTTGACAGCCCCAAGGTAGGCGGCACCTCGGAAATAAAAGAAAAACGAGGTTTTTCTTTGTATTTCGCTCGGTTTGCACTACCTTTGCAAACGATATTCGAATATTGATGACACCACAGGAATACGTACAACTGAAAGCGTTTGCTCGCCAAGATGGCGCATTGCTTTCGCTCGTTATGATTGGGGCGTTCGCTTGCTATATAATAGGAATGACGCAACCGCTCCTCACGTTTGTCGCTTTGATGACCATTGCGGCTACACCTTTTTTCGTAGCCAGCCGTCTGCGCCACTATCGCGACTACGGCCGTCAAGGAAGGCTATCGTTTGGACTGGGCTACGCCTATAGCATCCTCACCTTTTTCTATGGCGGTTTGCTACTGACGGCTGCTACTTTCATATACTTTGCCTATCTTGACAATGGCTATCTGATAAGCCAGTTTACAGACATCCTGCAATCTCCTGAAAGCCAACAAGCCATGAAGCTCTACGGCGTTGACCAAGAGATGAACGACAGTTTGCGCATATTGAGCGAACTGCGACCTATCGACTATGCCCTCAACGTGCTGTCGTCGGTCATTCTCTCAGGTTTCTTCTGGGGACTGCCCATTGCTCTGTTTATGCGCAAAAAACAATAGAACACTATATAGATACCAACATAAAAGAATAGAAAAAATGGATATTTCCGTAGTTATACCCTTATATAATGAAGACGAGTCGCTACCTGAACTCCACGCATGGATAGACCGCGTGATGGTGGCCAACAATTTCAGTTACGAGATTATCTTCGTCAACGACGGTTCTACAGACCGCAGTTGGGACGTAATCCGCGAACTGGCTTCTAAATCACAACACGTGAAAGGCATCAAATTCCGCCGCAACTACGGTAAGAGTCCCGCACTCTATTGCGGTTTCAAGGCTGCCCAAGGCGATGTTGTCATTACGATGGATGCTGACTTGCAAGACTCGCCCGACGAGATTCCAGGACTCTACCATATGATAAAGGACGAGCACTATGATCTGGTGAGCGGTTACAAACAGAAGCGCCACGACCCACTTTCAAAAACTATCCCCACCAAACTCTTCAATGCCACGGCACGCAAGGTGAGCGGCATTAAGAACCTTCACGATTTCAACTGCGGGCTGAAAGCCTACCGCCGTGATGTGGTAAAGAACATAGAGGTGTTCGGCGAGATGCACCGTTTCATTCCCTATCTGGCAAAAAATGCCGGTTTCGACAAGATAGGTGAGAAAGTAGTACACCACCAGAAACGCCAGTACGGCAAATCGAAGTTTATGGGATGGAATCGTTTCGTCAACGGTTACCTTGACTTGATGACCCTTTGGTTTCTTGGAACATTCGGCAAAAAGCCGATGCACGTATTCGGTTTCTTGGGCACACTCGTCTTCATGATAGGATTCATATCAGCCTTCATTATCGGAGCCGAGAAACTCTGGGCACTCTATTGCCACATTCCCATGCGATTGGTTACCGACTCACCATTCTTCTACATCGCTCTGACGATGATGATGATTGGTACACAACTGTTCTTGGCTGGATTCCTGGGCGACCTCATCAGCCGTAACAGTGCTGGAAGAAACGACTATCAGATAGAAGAAGAAATAAAAATTGAGCAAGCGTAAAACCATGCAACAGAAGCAACACAATATTCTGAAATACTGTAAGCAAGGCAGCCTCTACTGGCTACCCTGTCTGTTGGTCGCTACTCTACTGGCTATCGCAGGTTGCTCGTCTATCGACTGTCCGGTACAGAACCGTGTATATACGGTCTATAGTCTGAAGAAAGCCAACGGAACAGCCGACACTCTGAAGGTAGATACCCTATCCATCTGCAGCCGACGCGCCGACGGACGCGACACAATACTACAGAACCGCATCACCGGAGTAACTACGTTCGACCTCGACATCAGTTACATCAACCCCGTCGATACACTCCACATGACACTCCTCGACACGATGGGCAATACCTATCGCGACACGATCTGGGTGGAAAAGAGCAACCAACCACATTTCGAATCGGTAGATTGCCAGATTTCCTACTTTCATACTATCCTGTCGGTGAAGTCAACACACCACATCATCGACTCGTTATCCATCAACAATTCCCAAGTCAACTATGACGCATCGAAAGAACATTTCCACTTATATCTCAAGGATCGCTATTAGTCTTCTGCTGATTGTGGCAGCCACCGGCAACGGTAGGGCTCAACAGAAAAACATCATCATACCGGAAGACTCGATACCGATGTTCAGGGGATTTGCCGTTTCCTTCGACCTCGTTGGCCCTGCCATGTTGGCACTCAGCGACCATGGCGAATACGAAGGAGCATTCCGACTGAATCTCCACGACCAATGGTTTCCCATCGTAGAGGTGGGTTACGGTAAAGCCAACCACGAGAACGATGAGGTGACGGGCATTACCTACAAGACCGGAGCGCCCTACTTCCGCATCGGTATGGACTGGAATCTGCTGAAGAAGAAACATGGCCCCAATCGTCTGTATGGCGGTTTCCGCTATGCTTTCACCTCTTATAAAGTAGATATAATGCGAGGCGAAATGGACGACCCCGTATGGCAAGGAAGTAATATCGTTGACATCCAAGACATGCAATGTTCGCAACATTGGCTGGAAGCAGTATTCGGCATTGATGCTAAAATCAGCGGTCCCATCCATCTGGGATGGAATGTGCGCTACAAACGACGCATAGCCCACAACGACGGAACAGCAGGACAAACCTGGTATATTCCTGGTTTCGGTACCTATGGCGACACTCGAATTGCCGCTAATTTCAACGTGATTATCGACATTTAAAACAATACAAACTATCCCTGAAACCATGTCTGCAAAAAACAAGAAACGCCTGATTTGGCAAATACCATTCCTCGCCGTACTCATCATCGGCACCGTGCTGATTATCCGGCAACAGCAAAACATGCCCTACCTCACCAACAAAGGTTTTATATTCGGCACTACTTACAGCATCACCTACCAGTCGGATCAAGACTACGAAAAGGAAATACTTGCAGAACTCAACAAGGTTGACGCAGCCCTGTCGATGTTCAACAAAAGCTCCATCATTTCCAATGTCAACAACAACAAGGACATGAAGGTCAACAACATGTTTCTTGAAGTATTCAATCTGGCACAAACCATATCAGAAAACACCGAAGGAGCATTCGACATCACCGTAGCGCCACTGGTCAACGCATGGGGGTTCGGCTTCAAAAGTGGAAACATGCCCACCCGCCATCAAGTAGATTCCATCCTGCAATTCATAGGCTACAGAAAGGTTTCTATCGACCACATGAAAGTGAAAAAAGCCGACCCTCGACTGATGCTCGACTGCTCTGCCATTGCCAAAGGCTACGGAGTGGATGCCGTGGCAAGACTGTTGAAGAAAAAAGGCGTGAACAACTTCACGGTAGAGATAGGTGGCGAGATTGCCACACGTGGTGTCAGCGCACGAAGAGCACCATGGCGCATCGGGGTGGTAAAACCAACGGAAGACTCTTTGCTCTACAACAACGAATACCAAACAATCCTCAACTTGAGCGATATTGCCATGGCCACCAGCGGCAACTACCGCAACTTCTATTACAAAGGCGGCAGAAAATATGCACACACCATCGACCCAAAGACGGGATATCCCGTACAGCATAGTCTGTTGTCGGCTACCGTCCTTGCCAACACCTGTGCTGAAGCGGATGCCTATGCCACAGCATTTATGGTGATGGGGATGGAAGGGGCCAAGCAGATACTGGAAAAGGAAAAACAGCTGATGGCCTACTTCATCTATACAGACGAAAAGGGAAAAATTGCTGTATGGTACTCACCTGAGATGAAAAACAAAATAGAGCAACTACCCTAAGCAACATGCCCGCCATACACCTCTACGATAAGCTGTTACAATTTCCCCTATTCCAAGGCATGAGCCATTCGGAACTCATGGAGGTTGTGGCACACACACGTATCGGATTCCATAAATATCCCGCAGAGAAAACACTATGGACTGCTGGAAGCCGATGCGAACAATTGGTGTTTCTCATCAACGGGCAATTGAAGTCAGAACACTTTTCCGGTCCACGACCCTGTCGGGTTGTCGAACAACTATCTGCACCCTATGTGCTTGAACCCGAACGACTCTATGGTGTGGAACAACACTACCAACACACCTACTCCACGCTGACCGACACCAATATCCTTACCATCGACAAAGCAGAAGTGCGTCTGCTGATGGAAACACAACTGGTGTTCCGCCTCAACTATGTCAATCTGCTTGCCACCACCTGCCAGCGGTACGACAACCGAACACGTCAATCGGCGCCAAAAGATCTTCGTGAACGACTCATTCGCTATTTCTTCTCGCAATGTCAATACCCCGCAGGCCCCAAAACGTTCCATATCCTCATGCGACAGTTGGCAGAAATGATTGACGCCAGAGTGCGCGACATTTCACAAACGCTCAACCAAATGCAAACGGAAAACCTACTCTCCCTTCATCGCGGCCGCATCGTCATTCCCTTGATAGAAAGACTTCTGATGTGGAACACGACCGCTACAGAAGGGAATGACCTTTGAAACAAAAATACATCATCACAACGACAGTTTACAACTGAAGGTTGGTAAGAAGCCTAACGGCATCATGATAACATAAAAACGTTTTATCAAGGAAATGTCTCCCAACAAGTTCCCATAATCAAGCAAAATATTGAGACTTACATGGGACTCACATGGGACTCACATGGGAAATACTATATAGGCAGAAAGCTGATTATAAACAGAAAGCATCCCGAACACATCCCGAAGGAAAAATACTGTATTTGATATTGGAAAAACGCCAATAGATTTCTACATGGATAAGTCTTGTGAAGGGCATTTTGAAGCGTATGATACTCCCGCTTATCACCCACAAAAAATTGTCAAGACAGCCAGACACGATAATTTGTAGTATATTTTAATTTCAATTAACGCGTTTTCTTTCGTTGTATGCTACATATTTCGTATCTTTGCACCTTGATAAATTAACGTTAGTATGAGTGAACATCAGAATCCATTTTTAGTACCCTACAATACTCCACACGATACTGTGCCCTTCGATAAAATCAGACTTGAAGACTACGAAGAGGCATTCATGGAAGGAATACGCCGTGACAACGAGCAGATTGACAAAATCATCAATAATCCAGAGAAGCCCACTTTCGACAACACCATCGTCACCAGCGATGAAGACAAAGAGGGCTACTACGACCTGTTGGGACGTGTCTCTGCTGTATTTTTCAATCTGATGTCGGCTGAAACCAACGACGAGATGGATGCGTTGGCACAAAAGTTGCAACCTATTCTGACACAACACTCCAACGACGTGCGACTCAACCCACGCCTCTTTGAGCGCATCCGTCAAGTGCATCTGCACCACAGACGTCTCACCGATGAGGAGCAGCGTTTGCTTGACGACTGTTATGACGGGTTTGTACGGAGTGGTGCACTACTCGACGAACAAGGCAAGGAACGTCTGCGCAAACTCACAGAAGAGGCTTCTATGCTCTCTTTGCAGTTTTCACAAAACCTGCTGAAAGAGAATAAAGCCTTCACACTCCATATCACCGATGAGCAACAGCTCGACGGACTACCCGATACCGCACGGGAGGCTGCCGCACAAACGGCCAAGGAAATGGGAAAAGAGGGATGGGTATTTACCCTCGACTTTCCATCCTACTCACCGTTCATGACCTATTCCACACAACGCGACCTGCGCAAACAGATGTATATGGAGCGTAATACCGTGTGCACCCACAACAACAGCGAAAACAATATAGACATTTGCAAACGCCTTGTTAACCTGCGTCGCGAAATAGCCCAACTGCTGGGATTCAAAACCTATGCAGACTATGTATTGAAACATCGCATGGCATCCAACGTGAGAAACGTATATCGACTGCTTGACGACTTGATTGACGCTTACCGCCCAACAGCCATCAAAGAGCGCGACGAACTCATCAAAATGGCACATAAGGATGTAGAAAAAATGATGCCATGGGATTCCGGATTCTATTCACATAAGTTGCAAATGAAGCGCTACAACCTCGACGCCGAGATGTTGCGCCCCTATTTTGAACTCTCAAAGGTGATAGAAGGTGTATTCGGACTCGCCAATAAACTCTACGGCATCACTTTCCGCGAAAACAAAGACATTCCCGTCTATCATCCAGACGTAAAAGCCTACGAGGTGTTTGATAACGACGGAAGCTATCTCGCCGTATTCTATGCAGATTTCCATCCCCGCAAAGGCAAGCAGGGTGGCGCATGGATGACCGAATACCAAGGACAATGGATCACACGAAAGGGCGAGAACGTACGTCCACATGTCAGTGTGGTGATGAACCTCACCAAGCCCACAGATGAGAAACCAGCCTTGCTCACCCTGGGCGAGGTAGAAACCTTCCTCCACGAATTTGGACATTCACTCCACGGCATGTTTGCCAACACTCGCTTCGAAAGCCTGTCTGGTACCAATGTGTGGTGGGACTTTGTAGAACTGCCTTCACAGTTCATGGAGAATTATGCAGTAGAGAAAGACTTCCTCAGCACCTTCGCATTCCACTACAAGACCGGCGAACCAATGCCCGACGAACTCATCCGACGCATCAAGAAAAGCCGGAACTTCATGGCAGCATCGGGATGTCTGCGACAAGTATCGTTCGGATTGCTCGACATGGCATACTACACACAGCGCAAGCCCTTTGACGACGATATTCTGACGTTCGAGAAAAAAGCATGGAAGAAAGCCATTATCGGCACCCAACTGCCAGACACCTGCATGACAGTACAGTTCTCACACATCATGGCAGGAGGTTATGCAGCCGGATACTATAGTTATAAATGGGCAGAAGTACTCGATGCAGACGCCTTCGCCGTATTCAAAAAGCATGGCATTTTCGATAAGCAGACCGCACAAAGCTTCCGAGATAATATTCTGTCAAAAGGTGGAACAGAACACCCCATGACACTCTATAAACGCTTCCGTAAGGGAGAACCCACCATCGACGCATTACTGAAAAGAAATGGAATCAAACGAGAAACAAAGAAAGCTTGACCTCCGCTATCTGAGGATGGCAGGCATCTGGGCCGAGAACTCCTACTGCCAACGCAGGCAGGTAGGCGCACTCGTGGTGAAAGAAGGTATGATCATCAGCGACGGCTATAATGGAACGCCAAGCGGATTTGAGAATGTCTGCGAAGATGACAACAACGTCACCAAGCCTTATGTGCTCCATGCCGAAGCCAATGCCATTACCAAACTGGCACGTTCGTCAAACAATTCCGACGGTGCCACCATCTATATCACAGCCTCACCATGTATCGAGTGTGCTAAACTCATCATCCAGGCAGGCATACGCCGCGTGGTCTATGGTGAAAAATACCGCCTGACAGACGGTATAGACCTATTGGAACGCGCCGGAATAGAAACAACATACCTCAATCCCAACGAATAAGATGAAAGAGAAAAAGACTAACCGATTCCTACCGCTTCTCATGGCGCTCAGCGTCATTGTCGGTATTCTCATAGGCACATTCTATGCCAACCACTTCTCAGGCAACCGTCTGAGCATCATCAACTCCAGCAGCAACAAGCTCAACAACCTGTTGCGAATCATCGACGCACAATATGTAGATTCCGTTGACGTCAACGATTTGGTGGAGAAAGCCTTGCCTCAGATTCTGGCAGAACTCGACCCCCACTCCATCTATATCTCAGCAAAAGACATGCAGATAACCAACGATGACCTAAAAGGCTCATTCTCTGGTATCGGTGTAGAGTTCACCATCCGACAGGACACCCTGCATGTTCAACAAGTCATTGGCAACGGACCGGCAGAAAGAGCAGGCGTCATTGCAGGCGACAAGATTGTGATGGTAGATGGCAAACCCTTCACAGGGAAAACCCTGACCAACGAAGAAGCCATGCACAGACTGAAAGGCCCAAAAGATACGAAAGTAAAACTCGGTATCCTGCGCTATGGCGAAAAGAAGATACGCAACATCGTTGTCACACGAGGAGAGATTCCTACCAAGAGCGTGACTGCCACCTATATGCTCAACGACAAGACAGGCTACATACGTATCAAGAACTTCGGCGAGAACACCTATGCAGAACTGCTCATCGCACTGGCACAGCTCTCCCAACAGGGATTTGAGAACCTGACCATTGACCTGCGTGGAAATACTGGCGGCTATCTGGAATCTGCCGTACAGATTGCCAACGAATTTATGCCCAAGGGCCGACTCATCACCTATATGGAAGGACGCAAATCACCACGCAAGGAGTTCAGAAGCGATGGCCGCGGTAGTTATCAGCACATTCCACTCGTAATACTCATCGACGAAGGATCGGCCTCTGCCAGCGAGATTCTTGCCGGTGCCATACAAGATAATGACCGTGGTACAATCATAGGCAGACGCTCATTCGGTAAGGGACTGGTACAACAACCTATCCCATTCTCAGACGGTTCCATGGTCCGACTTACCATTGCTCGCTATTACACCCCGTCAGGTCGTTGCATCCAGAAGCCATACGTGGCAGGCGACAATAGCGACTACGAAGATGACATGCTGGCAAGATACAAACACGGTGAGTTCTTCTCACAAGACAGCATCAAACATTCAGGACGTGCCTATACTACACGCATCGGTCGAGTGGTTTACGGTGGTGGTGGAATCACCCCCGACATCTTTATTGCAGAAGATACTACCGCATACACCTCTTATTATAAGGCAGCATCCATGACAGGACTCATCCTGCAGTTTGCCTATAACTACACAGACAACAACCGCCAAAAGCTCAACGAGTTTACCACATCAGAAGAATTGGCAAAATATCTCGTCAAGCAGAATACCGTAGAACAGTTTGCTGCCTTTGCCGACAAGAGCGGACTGAAACGTCGCAACCTGATGATTAAACGCTCTCACAAACTTCTGGAACGCTATATCAATAGCCGCATCATCTATAACATGATGAACGAAGAAGCATGGCTGAAATATCTCAATGCAGACGACCCTGCCATCATCGAGACGCTACGGGTGTTCCATGCCAACAAGGCTTTCCCCAAAGCTCCCGCAAAGGCTGCCAAGAAGAAGACAGCAGTACTGCTGGGTAGAGGATATGGCTTAGCACGAGGAAAACGTCTATTGGCATAGTACTTATGATGACCAAACAAGACATACGGAAAATGCTTCGTCGCGGTGGACAACAAGGTTCACCCGACGAAGCATTTGCTTTACAGCAAGCATTAGACGGTAATAAACTTCTCCGCAATGCGCAAATTGTAATGGCCTATTGTGCGCTCCCCGACGAAGTGCCCTTAGAACCACTCTTCCAGAAATGGATTGACGAAGGAAAAAGTATCCTATTGCCTCGTGTAGTCAGCGGCACTACATTGCAGATACACCACTACACAGCCCCCAATCAACTGGAAGTCGGGGCTTTCGGCATTATGGAACCAACTGGTGAAATTTTCACGGACTATGCTAAAATTGACGTCGTAATAGTACCAGGAATGGCATTCGACAAACAAGGGCATCGGTTAGGACGCGGTAAAGGCTACTACGACCGATTCCTTTCACTTTGTCCACAAACTTATAAAATAGGAATCTGCTATCCACATCGACTTCTTGACCAAGTGCCAGTGGATGCCCACGACATCCTGATGGATGCAATTATGACAATATAGTCAACTAAAACGAATATCAATTATCACACGCTCGCCTACTGCATCATTCAATCGTTGCACCAACACCTGCCGTTGCATCGACAAATCTGCACGCAAGGCAGGATTTGACAAACGAACAAACAACGTCTGGTTGTATATATATGTTTCAGTAGTATAACGCGCAACAACAGGTCCTGCCACCGTAGGCCAAGCCTCTACCAAGCGTTTCTGAAGGATGGGAGTCTCTAATCCTTGTTTGTGCAACACCTTCAGCAATACATCATGCAAAGTTTCTGTCTGTCTTCTAAACATGGGCTGTCAATAGTTTGATATTACCATTATCCACTTCAAACATACGGTAGTCACTTGCTGTTGATCCAACGATGGCATCCAAATGTGTGCGGTTTGTATCTGTAACAAATATCTGACCGAAAGCATCCCCAGACACCAATCGCACAATCTGTTCCACACGTCCTGCATCTAATTTATCAAAGATATCATCAAGCAAGAGTAAGGGTGTTGTATGAGATGCTGTACGCTTGAGCAGTTCAAACTGAGCCAGCTTTAGGGCAATGACATACGTTTTGTGTTGCCCTTGCGACCCCTCACGTTTCATGGGTCTGCCTCCAAGCGTAAAGATCAAATCATCACGATGCACACCATGCAAAGAATAGCCCACGGCAAGATCTTTTGCACGATCACGAGAGATGACATCCAACAAGGGACCACGCTGTCCATGTGAGAGATATTCCAATCCAACATTTTCACAACCTGAGGAAATCTGTGTATAAAACTGTTGAAACAGCGGTTGTATCTCTGTCACAAAAGCCGACCGTCGGCGATAAATCTCTTCTCCTGCTTCAGCCATCTGTTCCTCCCAGATTTGCAATAACGTCGCATCCGGCCCTGGATTTTCCTGTTTCAACAATATGTTGCGTTGCTGTAATGCATTATTGTAGTTTGTCAATAGTGTCATATACTGCCGGTCATACTGCGAAATAACAAGATCCATCAACTTACGTCGTTCCTCCCCTCCTCCATCAATCAACAAGGTATCGGAAGGCGAAACGACAACAATGGGAATCAATCCAATATGTTCAGAGAGTCTCTTATATTCCTTTTTATTTCGTTTGAAATGTTTCTTCACACCACGTTTCAAACCGCAGTAAATATGTTCTTCGTTTTCATGTTCATCATCATACGTACCCTCAACAACACAAAAAGGTTCGTCGTGACAGATGACCTGCGAGTCAATAGGGTTATTAAGTGAACGGCAAAAAGAAAGATAATATACCGCATCGAGCACATTCGTCTTACCAGCGCCATTGTGTCCGATGAAGCAATTCATCTTCGGAGAGAGATCAATAGAAGTCTCCCGAATGTTCTTATAATTGATGATGGAAAGTTTTCTGAGTATCATTTATGGTGCAAAGTTACACCTTTTATCAGTCAAAAACGAAAAAAGTCTATAAGAAATTTCAGTATCTGCAATAAAATGAGTAATTTTGCCACGCAAAACTTGGCTCTATGGAGCTATAAAGAAACGCAAATAAAAAACTAACAACAATAATGGCAAACAAAAACCAAACAGTTGCTGTCGAGACCGAGCAGCAGTTAAACAAGACAGAGGCATTCTTTGATAAGTACAAGAAAGCCATCATCATCGGTGTAGTAGCAGTTGTCGTTCTCATCGTAGGCGGCATCCTCATCAACAACTATTATCTTGCTCCACGTGAAGACGCTGCCAGCACAGAATTGGCAAAGAGTCAGGAGCTCTTCAACAACGAACAATTCGAACAGGCTCTGACGGGTTTCAAAAAAGTAGCCAGCGACTATTCTTCGACAAAGGCAGGTAATTTGGCTCAGCTGTACATCGGTCTCTGCCAAGCTAACCTCGGTAAATGGCAGGAAGCTGCCGATGCCCTCGAAAATTTCAGCACCAAGGGTGACCAAATGATCAGTCCCGCTGCTGAAGGCGCTCTAGGCAATGCTTATGCAAACCTCAAGCAGTATGACAAGGCCGTTGACCACTTGAAGAAGGCTGCCAAGATGGCTGACAACAACTCACTCTCTCCCACCTTCCTCATTCAGGCCGGTGAGATTCTGGAGAGCCAGGGCAAGAAAGACGAGGCTTTGAAACTCTACCAAGAGATCAAGAAGAAGTATTTCCAGTCAATGCAGTACCAGAACATCGACGCTTATATCGAACGTGCTTCTGCTAAATAAAAAAAGATGGCAACAGCACTTCATAACCTGAGCGACTACGATTTTGATGCAGTCCCTGACGCATCGAACATGATATTCGGCATTGTTGTAGCCGAGTGGAATCCAGAAATAACAGGAGCACTGTTGCAGGGATGTGTTAGCACACTGGAGAAACACGGAGCATTGCCCGAAAACATCCATGTAAAAACCGTTCCCGGTTCGTTCGAACTCATCTACGGTGCACACCAGATGACTCTCAACGACGGCTATGATGCCATCATCATCCTCGGTAGTGTAATACGTGGTGAGACACCACATTTTGATTATATCTGCCAAGGTGTGACCCAAGGCATTGCACGCCTTAACGCCACCAACAACATTCCCGTCATTTACGGACTGCTCACCACCAATGACCTACAGCAGGCCAAGGATCGAGCAGGCGGACGATTGGGCAACAAAGGTGACGAATGTGCAGTAGTAGCCATCAAGATGGCAAAATTCTAACCGATAGACTCACCTATCAAATAACTACATGGCGGACTTCTCACAACGAGAAGTCCGTCTTGTTTACAAAATGCTTATGAAACTTATTTCATGGAATGTCAATGGTCTGAGGGCTTGCGAGGGCAAGGGCTTCAGCGATGTTTTCAAACAGTTGGATGCAGATTTCTTCTGTTTACAAGAGACAAAAATGCAAGCAGGCCAACTCGATTTGCAGTATGACGGATACCAGTCATACTGGAACTATGCCGACAAGAAGGGATATTCTGGTACTGCCATCTTCACTCGCCATCAACCCATTGTCGTAAGTTATGGTATCGGCATTGATGAACACGATCATGAAGGACGTGTTATCACCTTGGAGATGGACCGCTATTTTGTAGTGACATGCTACACTCCAAATTCACAAGACGGACTCCGCCGATTGGACTACCGCATGAGATGGGAGGATGACTTTCGGCAGTATCTATTAGAACTGGATAGTCGGAAGCCCGTCATCCTCTGCGGTGACCTTAATGTGGCACACGAAGAGATTGATCTCAAAAATCCCAAGACTAACCGTCGCAATGCTGGTTTTACCGATGAGGAACGCGAGAAGATGACAACGCTCCTTGAATCAGGCTTTACAGATACATTCCGTACACTACATCCCGACGATTCCACCTATTCATGGTGGTCGTATCGTTTCCAAGCTCGCCAAAAGAACGCAGGATGGCGTATTGATTATTTCCTTGTCAGCAAACGACTGATGGAAGATGTGAAAGGCGCTGCCATCCACACCGAAATATATGGTTCAGACCATTGTCCAGTAGAACTTACTTTGAAATGACATAACTATGAAAAGACTTTTCCTTATTATTATAGGTATGATCTGCCTTGTGTCTGCACAAGCCCAACTGGCCGATCCTGTACACGTTTACACACAATTGAAAGAAACCGGCAACCAAGAAGCCGATATCATCTTTACCCTCAAGATTGACAACGGATGGCATGTGTATTCCACTAATCTCGGCAATGGAGGTCCTATCTCCGCTACTTTCAATACTGTAAAAATTCAGGGAGCCACACTTGTAGGAAAACTTAAGGCAAAGGGTAAGGAACTTAGCAAGTTTGATCACCTCTTTGACCAACAGGTTCGCTATTTCGAACATACCGCCACCTTTGTGCAGAAGATTCGCTTCACCCAAGCCAACTACAGCATCGACTGTTATCTTGAATACGGAGCATGCAACGATGAAATGTGTATGCCGCCGTCAAGTGCAAACTTCAAGACAAGTGGTAAAGCCACAATCGTTGACAACGCGAATAAAGAAGAACAGACACAAAAGTCCATTGACAATGCCAGTACGCTGAGCGATCAAAGCACAGCTAAGGACGACAGTATAGCCATTGACAGTACTGCTAATACATCCGCAGCAACAGACACTGCAGCAGTAGCAGGCAATGCCCTTTGGACTCCTATCACCCAAGAATTACAATCGTTCGACAATACCACTCCCGATGATTCACTGCTATACATCTTCCTAGCAGGACTGCTTGGAGGGTTCCTCGCACTACTTACACCTTGTGTATGGCCCATCATCCCAATGACAGTGTCCTTCTTCCTCAAACGCAATAAAGAACGTACGAAAGCCATCCGCGAAGCATTGACTTATGCACTGAGCATCATCATCATCTATGTAGCATTGGGACTGCTCGTCACCGCCCTCTTCGGTGCTAATGCCCTCAATGCCTTAAGCACCAATGCATGGTTCAATATCTTCTTCGCCCTATTGCTCATCGTCTTTGCAGCATCTTTCTTTGGCGCTTTCGAATTGACCTTGCCCTCGTCATGGTCCACCAAGATTGACGAAAAAGCCGACCAACTTTCCATGCGCAAATCATTCTTCACAGCGCATCTCTCCATCTTCCTGATGGCATTCACCCTGGTACTGGTATCATTTTCTTGCACTGGTCCTATCATAGGTTTCCTATTGGTAGCTGTTTCTACCCAAGGCAATATACTTGGTCCCACGCTCGGTATGTTGGGATTTAGCATCGGACTCGCCATTCCCTTTGGTGTGTTCGCCCTATTCCCCTCATTGCTTAAATCAGTACCTAAGTCAGGCGGATGGATGACCACCATTAAGGTTGTATTGGGATTCATCGAATTGGCATTTGCTATGAAGTTTCTCAGTGTAGCCGATCTGGCATACGGTTGGCGCTTGCTCGACCGTGAGGTATTCCTATCAATATGGATTGCCCTCTTCGCTCTGCTTGGTGCTTATCTTATGGGATGGCTCCATTTTTCCGGTCATGGCCCTGCCGACAAGTCAGAAGGAACTCCCATCCCACAATTCTTCCTTGGTCTGATCAGTTTTGCCTTCACCATCTATATGATACCTGGATTGTGGGGAGCTCCACTGAAAGCCATTAGCGCCTTTGCGCCACCCATGTTCACACAAGACTTCAATATGCAATCAGGCAAAACCGTTGAAGCTGTTTATAAGGACTACGAACAAGGAATGGAAGCAGCACGGGCACAAGGTAAGCCTGTCATTATCGACTTCACAGGTTTCGGTTGTGTCAACTGCCGTAAGATGGAAGCGGCAGTATGGAGCGATGCCAATGTAGCAAAACGATTAACAGACGACTACATTCTCATCTCGCTGTATGTTGACGACAAGACACCATTGGCACGACCCATTGAAGTGAACGACGGCAAACGCATGCGTACATTACGTACTGTAGGCGACAAATGGAGTTTCCTACAAGCAAGCAAGTTCGGCGCCAATACCCAGCCGTTCTATGTTTTGCTGACCCCCGACGGTCATGCACTTGCTCCAAGTCGCTCCTATAACGAAGATGTGAAACAATACACCGATTGGCTCGACAACGGATTGTCACGCTTTCGTGCGGAATAATTGTCCTCTTTAGGATATATTAGGAAAATACCTAAGCTTTTTAGGACTTTCCCCCTCCGTAATCCAATAAATATATGTATCTTTGCATCACATAACAGACAAAAACAACAACGACTATGAGAAAATTTATCCTAATATTGTTGGCTACCGTCATGGCTATGCCGACATTTGCACAGTACCAATCCAATCGCAGCCGTAGCCGCTACAACCACAACGACACCGAGAGTTACTACGGTATTCGTTTGGGACTGAACTCAGCCAGCACGAGTTGTGACGATGCACCCTTTGACCTTGACGCACGCACCGGTTTAAACATTGGTGCCGTCTATGGTTTGCAGCTCGCCAACAATACTCCAATATGGCTCGAAGCCGGCGCTTACTATGCAGAAAAGGGTGGTAAGAGTCTGTCAGATGGAATCAAAAAAACCTATCGTCTGCGTTATATAGAAATTCCCTGTGTAGTAAAATACAACATCAATGCTGACGATGACTTCTTCCTCCAACCTTTCTTAGGTGGTTATATCGCACTCGGTGTGGGCGGAAAGATAAAAAACTATGCAGACCGCACAACATCAAGTGCATTCGACAGCGACCGTTTCCAACGTTTCGATGGTGGTCTCCGCTTAGGTTGCGGTGCCGAATACAACATGATCTATGCTGAAGTCGGTTTCGATTTGGGTATTGCCAATGTGCGCCACGATGATTTTGAGGCAGCTCACACCCGTAGCCTCTTTGTCAACTTTGGAGTAAACTTCTAATTTTCACGGTGATGACATACCGATATAGCAGTGTTACCATCAGCTTTTTTATATATTACAAACAATTAAAATGACACTATATCCCCAAATGATTATGGATGCACTGCAGACTGTGACGTATGCAGGCACCAAGAAAAACCTTATTGAAAGCGGTATGGTGGCCGATCAACCTGCCGTTGCCGCACCGTCTGCAGACAATGAACCCTGGCGCGTTCATGTAGTGCTTGAATTTCCACGTGACACCGACCCATTTCTTAAATCAACTGTCAAGGCAGCCGAGGCAGCCATTAAATACCATTGTGGCAAAGACGTTGTGGTAGAGATTACCACCGAATTCAAATCAAAGCCACGTCCTGAGGTTGGCAAACTATTACCACAAGTTAAGAATGTGGTAGCAGTAAGTAGCGGTAAAGGCGGTGTGGGTAAAAGTACTGTTTCAGCAAACCTCGCTATCGCCTTGGCACGTCTGGGCTATAAGGTAGGTCTGCTCGATGCAGATATTTTCGGACCTTCTATGCCAAAGATGTTTAATGTAGAGGATGCACGTCCATATGCAGTAAATGTGGATGGTCGCGACCTCATTGAACCTATTGAAGCCTACGGTGTAAAACTTCTGTCTATCGGATTCTTTGTTTCACCCGAAACAGCCACATTGTGGCGTGGTGGCATGGCAAGCAATGCCCTGAAGCAACTTATTGCCGATGCCGATTGGGGAGAGCTCGACTATCTCATTCTCGATACCCCACCGGGTACAAGCGATATCCATCTTACTCTATTGCAGACACTCGCTATCACTGGTGCTGTAATCGTTTCGACCCCCCAGCAGGTAGCTTTAGCAGATGCTCGTAAGGGAATCGACATGTATCGCAACGAGAAAGTCAATGTCCCCATTCTTGGTCTGGTAGAGAACATGGCATGGTTTACTCCTGCAGAATTGCCCACTAACCGATATTATATTTTCGGTAAAGAAGGTTGCAAACAGTTGGCAGAAGAGATGCAGGTTCCGCTCTTGGCACAGATACCCCTTGTACAAGGCATCTGCGACAGTGGCGACCAAGGCACTCCGGCAGCTCTCAATAGTGACAGCGCAACAGGCATTGCATTCATCAATCTAGCACAGGCTGTTGTAACTGTAGTGAACCGCCGCAACAAGGAACTACCCAAAACCGAAATCGTTGGTGTCAAAAAATCATAATCTACACACTTATACCGACGTAATCTATCATTAGATACAGCTAAATCTATAACAATCTCCCCATCATACCCCACATTAACGTGGAAGATGATGGGGATCAAGTCTTTCGGGATAGAACCTTGCATTGCGCCTTATGGCATTGCCCTCCTCATCCACAAATGGACTATCGTTCTCCTGCAGCTGGCGCATCATCAGACGGTGCTCTTCCCTAGCATGGGCATCAAGTGTCATCTGCTCACGCCTATACTCTCTGCGTAACTCTTGCAAGGCTTCAAGACAAAACTGCTGATGATGGAACAGGTCGAGCGTACGCATTGCCTTCGCAAAGCATGTCTCTACTATGTTGTGCAGACTCTCAGAGAAGTCGAGAGTAACCTATTCCACGCTCATTCTCAACGCTTCTGGTATCTTCATCAATGCCTTTATGACATCCTTTGCCTTAGTGACCTTGACTACAGCAATAAGGCATCCCTTGCGACCATGTGCATCCTTGTTAGAGGCTATTGTGTATACCTCTCCCGTGGACAAGCATGTCTCATCTATGCTGACGTGAGGACTTATGTTCTCTGGGAAGATGAGCCACTCGTCAGCATGGCCTAGTTCAGACCATTCACGATAGCCGCTTAGGTGGTCCTTGTAGGCTCTGCCATACTCATCACCGTCTATGTGATAGTCATCCTCAAACGAACGGGCCGTTATAGGGTGCGTCTCCAAACGCTTCTTTTAAAAAATCCGCCAACTCGGTTGAGCAGCGGGTGGACTCCTGAATGAGATTGCATTCGGTCATCACGTTGTGACCATCTGCATCAAGCCATCTGAGACGGCGCACGTGAAGCAGTACTTCCTGACCTCTAATCGGAAAGTCGTGAAACACACTTTCGCGTGTAAATCCATTGGGGCGCAGGTCTTCTCCGTCGTCAGCTTTCTGCTCGTTCTCATCGAGATAAAGGTGAATCACCTGTGTGTCACCTTTCTGCTCGACACGTTCAGTCTTCAAGTCAAACCAGTCAAGCATGCGGGCTGGCAACAGGCATTCCGCTAAGAGTCTATACTGTTCCATTTTGTGCTAACGTTTACTCTATAAACGTACACCTGCTTGCTTTTATTGTGCTATGCTATCCACACGCTTTTGCAAGTAACCCATAATATATGGAAATACTGCATCCGTTGATCAACGGATGCAGTATTTGGTAGATCATATATGCAGGACATTTGATTCGTTAATCGGATACCACACTATGATTATCCTTTTATCCCAAATCAGCTATTTTCCATTTTTCTCTTCCTCATATCTTGTAGTCTGTCAAAGATATGGCGACGCATCAAGAGTATCTGATAGCGATAGACAAGGCATGCCAACACAAAATATACCAGTACTTGCAGCCACAGCACACGGTATTCGGTCAATACATCGCTGAGGGTAGCCCCCATTGAGTTCATGCGAACATAGGCACGAATGCCAAAGGTAGAGGGGAATATCCATGAAATACCCTGCAAAAAGCCAGGAATATTAGACTGAGGCCACGAAACTCCACTGAGGAACAGAAGGGGAACACTGGCAAATACCACCAAGAGCATAACATTCTCACGATAACGCACTATGCATGATATGGTGATGCCAAAGAAAATACATGCTAAAATATAGGGTATCAGCATGGCAAGAAGATCCTGCCAATGGGCCAAACATGGGAAATCAAATATTCTCGGCACTACAACGGTGAGGTATGTGCCCATAATGGCATAAATCATGAAATAAGCCAATCCTTTGCCCATAACAATACGGAAAGTACCATGATAGTGTTTCTGTATAGGTACTAAGTCTTCAAAACGGTTTGTTTCGCGTGCAGAACCGGCAGACAAGCCAATACCCAATGCCAATGTCTGCTGTAGTATGAGGATCAGCACTGCTGGTAATATAAAGGATCCATAACCTCCCGATGGATTATAAATCGGTTGGGCATCATAGTCAAGCGGTTGGGTCAGTATTTCTTCTTCCCGTTGGGTATATTTACCCGACAATCTGACTTGAATTTCACCATTCATCTGTTGGGTCACACTGATAGCTGTCATATATGCAGCCTTATAGGTCAACATTGTACTCATATCGCAGAATACAGCCACGGCTGTCTGTTCCATGCGATTCAAACGCGACTGGAAATCTGCAGGTATATGATAGATGGCACGTGCAACTTGTCGCCCCACAAGATTCTTGGCCTCATCCATATTTGAGGCATAGCACACCACCTTTACATCCGGTGTAGCATTGCAGGAACGTATAAATTGACGGCTGGCAGAAGAATGTGAATCATCTACAACTACAACAGGCACTTCACGTACTACCTCATTGTTATAGATCCAAGAATAGAGCAGCGGATAGCCTAAGGGCACAAGGATAAAGAAAATGAGCACACCCTCGTCTTTAAAGGTCTGGCGCATCTCATCCTTCCATATGAGACAAGCGTCGTATATACCACTGATTATGGTTTTGAATAGTTTTTTCATCATAGCACGTCAGGGAATATAGACATAGTTCAACATGGCATTGCGAATCTTTGGTGCCACCAATATGGGCAACAAGGCGAAAGCAACGAGAGCTGCAATATGCGACCATGCATCTGCCAACGGATAGTCGTTGAAGATACATGTCTGATAAATCATAAAATAATGGCGCAATGGAAAGAGCCATGCCAGCGACTGCAAAGCACCATCCATAGCCATGGCAGGAAATGCAGATCCTACCATTGAGAAACTTAGCACTGCCCACAGCGAACAGGTACTCATCGACATACGCAGAGATGGCACAAGGCCGAACATAAAGATACCGAAACCTAAAGAAGAAAATACTTGCAACAGTGTGAGCATGATAATGCGCAGTGTTCCACCCGGATGTGGGAAACCAAGTATGCCATAGACATAGTAGGCATAAGTCATGGTGAGTATCAGAAATACAAGGGCATGTGGTGTGAATTTACCAATGAGAGCCACCCATGCCTTATTGTCAGCCATCTCCATCCATTGTTTGGAGCGTCCAAACTTGAGTTCCGTGCCAATAGAATATGGAGTGATAAGAAACATGAAGAGCATCATCAATCCTGGCACAAGCATAGTGGAGAGATAGACATTATAGTCTGTTGTCGGATTGTTGAGCGGATGCAAATCGACCTTTATGGGTTGCAGAAAGGTTTGTGCTTGTTCGTCAGTAAATCCCTTGGCAAGCAGTGTGGCCTGACCGACAGCAGCCGATGCCAATGTGGAAATAGTTTTGAGATCACTGAACAACAGCGAGCCTGCCACCAAAGAAGTTTGCGTATAATAGAACGACATCTTCGGCTGCCGGCTTGCCATCAGATCATCTGTTGTGCCTTCGGGTATATAAAGAAAGGCATAGATTTGATTTTCCTGTATTGCTTTTCGTGCCTCAGCCACACTGGGATAACGCGCCACAACATGTGATGTCTGGAAGGCATCGAGCCGACGAATAATGCTACGCGTAGTAGAAGAATTATCGAGATCTACCACTCCAACAGGCATTTTGAGCGGTTTCCCCTCATACAGCATTGCTGTGAAAAAAAACATCACCAGCAGAGGAAATACCACCATACAGAGCCAATAGATGTGGTTGTGGCAGATAATGCCACACTCACGCACCGCAATTCCGTATATTTGTCGAAGCTGTTTCAAAATATCATTTAAAAAGTATGTTATTTTCCGTTAGTCCTGAATGACAAGTGACATGCCCGGACGTAATCCTTCAAGTGGCTGTGTGGGACGTGCCTTTACCTCAAAGGTTTTCAAGTCATACTGACCGTTGGCTTTAGTTGCCTTCCATACAGCATAGGACCCCTGGTCTTTCATATAATAAACCTTCATAGGAATAGTTTTGTTGAAAGCTGGTACATAGGCATTGAAGGTCTTGCCAACAGCAAGTCCACCCAACTGGTCCTCACGCACGTTGAAGGTGCCCCATAGATCGCTCATAATAGAAATGGTCATGATGGGGGATCCTGTGCCAACGAGTTCGCCGACTTTTGGATAAATATTGCTGACCTCACCCTCCATTTGGGCAATCTGAACAGTTTCATTAATATAATAGGTAACTTCCTGAACAGCACCCTTGGCTCTGCCAACAAGTGCTTGTGCTGCCTGTTTTTCTTCACGACGTGCACCATTTCGAGCCATATTATACTGACTCTCTGCAGCTTTAGCCTGAGCCTCCATGGCTTTATAGTTGGCAAATGCTTCATCGCGCTTTTGGGCGCTCATCACACCTTCATCAAAAAGGCGTTGCACACGTTGATATGACTTCTGTGCAATATCAAGTCCTGCCTTGGCCTGTTGCCATACTTGGTAGGCACCTTGTATCTGTTCCTGTCGCGCCCCGTTACGTGCCATTTCCTCTTGGGCGGCGGCAGCATTCTCTGCACTCTGGGCCTGTTCCATCTTGGCACGTACTTCTGGGGCATCTAAAATAGCGAGTGTATCACCCACTTTGACATAATCCCCCTCTTTGACACGAATTTCAAGAATACGTCCAGGAACCTTGCTTGACACTCGGTATTCACTAACTTCCACCTGTCCTTGGATATTTTCCTTTTCATGGCTGAAAGCGAAGAAGCCGATAATTCCCACAACCACCACAACTGTAGTGAATCCCAGGATGGCTAATAGTACGTTGTTATGTTGTGATTTTGCTGACATAATATCTTTCTCCTATTTTCTATCTTTATTGTATCGTTTATTCTCTCTTAATTTTCCAATGTACCAAGTGCTTTCTGCATATTGGTTTGACTGAGGCGCACATCAATCTCTGCATCAATCTTCTGAGACTGCGCCTGAAGCCAAGCAGTCTGTGCCTCCATCACTGTAGTGGATTGGATGACACCTTCACGAAATCCGAGATTTGCAGTACGAAGGTTTTCTTCCGCCTTGCGCGTACTTGCCATAGCCAGTTGAAGTTTCTTGCTTGCCTCATTGAGTCGGAATGAACTTTGGCTAACCTGCAGTTCGATTTTCTCTTTCACTTCTTCGAGTTCGAGCGAGGCAATAGCAGATGCGCCCTTAGCAGCACGCACCTTATAGGTCACATCTCCCCAATTCCATACAGGAACTCGTACCAACACACCAACATTCCACACTCCCCCAAATTTGCGTTCGAAACCATTGAAGAGATTAGGGTTGCTAACAGCATATCCACCAACTATAGCCACCTGAGGCAGGTTGCCAGCCTTTAGGAGTTTGACAGATTGTTGTGTCATATCAAGGGTATTGCGCAACATGCGAATTTCCGGACGCTGTTCAAAAGCGACAGCAACATCGGCTTTTGCACAAGAGGTGTTCTGAGCAATATTCTCACTTTCCTCATCAGCGAGTGTAACACTTCCATTCATCGGCAGTCCACACAACTGGGAAAGATACATCTTTGCCAGTGTCAATCCGTCATTGACTTTCGAAAGGGTCATCTCTGCTTCATTGACTTTCACACTAACGCTAAGTCCTTCGGAGCGAGTAGCCACACCTTCTTCTATCATCTTCTGTACATCACCATCAAGCTTTTTGACGAGGTCGAGATAGCTCTGGGCCAATTTCTGCTTATGGCGGAGCGAAACAACCTGCCAGTAGGCTTGATCAATGCTATAGAGTGTGAGTTGTCGTTGAGCATGCGCACTATTGGCAGCCAACTGCTCACCAATATCAGCCATACGGTTCATAGCGGTAATAGCACCACCCATATAAACAGGTTGTGTCACCATGATGGCTCCAGCCCACATGCTCCGAGTATCGGTATGGAAAGCATCTACAATACCAGCGCCCACTTGGTTGAGCGATCCTGCCAAACTTCCTATACCTGCAGTAAGTTGTTGTTGGATTCCCTCAGGAGTGAATCCCAACTGTCCAAGTTGTTGCCATACACCTTGTGGTACAGCCTGCAACAACTCGTTAGCCTTTCCGCCAATTCCTGCTGTCGCATTGGTACCCATATTACCAAGAGTTTTCTTCTGATCATCACTGAGAAGTGATATTTCGCGGCTTGTGTATTCATAACCTGCCAAGGCACTGACACGTGGCAGATATTTCGTACGGGCAGACTTGCGCATATTGGCAGCTATGTCTTGTTTGACATGTGCCACAGCCAACTGTTTATTGTTGCTGAGTGCCAAAGCTCTGCAACTGTCTAAGGTGAGCGTCGTTTGTGCTCCGACAGGCAAAGCCACGCAAGTAGCTAATAGATATCCTGTAATACGTTTCATAAATAATATAAAAAGGTCTATCTGCTATTATTTCTCAAGTTCGATGGTACGTGTACCAATCTCATGTCCATCAGCAATAACCTGCACACGATAAGAACCAGGTGTGAGTGTAGTTTTCGGAGCATATACTTCTATAAGCTTTTCTTCACCAGTATATTCCACATCTTTTCTTGCAGTGCATGCAATCTGCTGTCCTTCAAAGTTGCAGCGTTCACCAGCTCCCAATACATTACCCGCAGGTGTCAGTACTCTGACATAAATAGTACGCATGCCATTCTGAGCGGTCACATTGCGTGTCAAGACAAAACGCACCTTCATTTGGGTAGATCCACCAATTTTATGAGGATGTTTAACACGATCCCGAGAACTTGATGAAAATGCTTTCTTATAAAGCATCACAATATCTATATTAGCTGCATTCAGTTGGGCAGCAACGGCAACCTTTTCAGAGAGCGACATATTATCAGAAGCCAATGCCATATTCTGCTGATTAGACTGTGCAAGTTCTCCACGCACGCGATTATTTTCATTCATCAGCTCTGCATTGAGTTGGTTGAGTGAGTCAATCTGTAGCACATAGCTACGCAAAATGCTACGCACCTGCGCGAGTTCCTTTTTCAAGCGTGTAATCTCTGCGGCATCATCAGATTTTGTCTTCTTCAGTTCAGCAAGAAGTTGTTGGGTGCGTTCCTGTTCGCGAGTCAATTGTTCTACGATAGAGTCATTATTGATACGCGTTTTCATTTCATTATATTGGTCGGCGAACTGCTGATATTCGTTTTCCATTTCCTTTTTGTCGAGAGCCGCCAATTCCTGCATATCCTTGTTGGCTTGTTTCTCTTGATTCAAACTGATGGCGAGATATGCCACGCCACCGATAAGCAATAAGATGACGATGACCACCACAGTATTTACAACTTTCTTGTTCATGTTATGCTATTTAAATGATAAAATTCTTCTGTATGACATGCAAAATTAAGGATTTTCTACGAAACGACAAAGGAAAATCGGCCTATCCACAATGCAATCCGTTTATTTTTAATAATATTACGGAAAAAAAGAACAATTTTAGCATTTCTTTGAACTCTGTATCGTCAATCTATTAAATTCAAGTATATAGTCAGAAGAAAAATCGGGATTTCTTTTGTTTTCCGACTAGTTAATTGTAACTTTGTCGCCGAAAAAGAGAAACAAGAAAGATGTATCAACGTAACATAAGACGTAAATGGACGATAGTGCTGGCTGTATTTGCCTTCACTTTCGTCATGCAACAGGCATTTGCCCAGCATACTACCCACAACGATTCTGTTGCCACTACCGTGAGCGACACCATCGATAACGATTCTGCAATGGCTGTCATCGATGCCGACTTAAACGCTATGGACCCTACCGCTCAAGGAGGTGGTGGTCTCCACAAGATGCTAAAACAGAAATTTATTGAGGGCTCAGCAGGTTTCATGTCTCTCGTAGCATTAGCGCTCATTGCAGGACTGGCTTTCTGCATCGAGCGCATACTCTACCTCACCCTATCAGAAATCAATGCGAAAAAGCTATTGAAAGACATTGACGAGCGGTTAACAGCCAATGATGTAGAAGGTGCCAAGACTCTCTGTCGCGAGACACGTGGTCCTGTGGCAAGCATCTGCTATCAAGGATTACTCCATCAGAAAGAACCACTCGACCAGATAGACCGTCAGCTCACCAATTACGGTTCTGTACAGATTAGCAATATGGAAAAGGGGTGTTCGTGGATTAAGTTCTTTATCGCCGCCGCACCGTCTTTGGGATTTCTCGGAACCGTAATAGGCATGGTAATAGCATTCGACCGCATCCAAACGGCAGGCGACATCAGTCCAACCATTGTTGCAGAAGGCATGAAAGTGGCACTTATCACCACCATCTTCGGTATTATAGTAGCACTCATTCTGCAATTCTTCTACAACTATATACTCTCCAAGATAGAACATCTCACTTCGCAGATGGAGGAAAGTGCCATCAGCTTGATAGATGCTTTATCTAAATACAAGCAGCAGCATGACTAATATTGGTGATTACCTACTGGCAGAAGTCATATTGTGGTTCATTTATGCCACAATAATCATCGTGGCAATAGTCATGGTATTGTCAGTAGTGCGCTCGTTGCGCAACCGCACAGATAGCATTGCTGAAAGCAACCGAGTACCCAGCCGAAAAATTGCTTATGGAGTTGCTATCACCACCCTGCTCTTTCTGACCATTGCCTGTCTTGCTGGATCTTCTACTCCCATAATCATCAACGGCATTAGCTACACAGACCGTTTTTGGCTAAAGACCACCGATGGTCTCATCACAGTATCCTTGATCATGATGGTTGTGGCAGCATGTTTCGTTGCCTATGGTCTGTCTGGCATAAACCGTCGTATCCATCAGAAAAAATAATTTGCCGTCTATGTTCATCCGTCGTCATCACCATGAAGTTCCACCACTGAACACCACGTCCACCGCCGATATTTCTTTCATGTTGCTGGTGTTCTTTCTCATGACATCATCGATGAACAGCGACAAAGGTCTCTCGCGCCAACTGCCACCAACTAAGTCAGAGCAATCAGCCACCACCGACATCAATCGCAGTAATGTACTCCAAATTCATCTTGATGCAAACGATGCACTGTGGATTGACGGACAAACAGTAGCTGACGAACAACTGCAACACGAAGTAGAATCCTTTTTGGCAAGCAGACAGAGCCAACGTTTCATGATAGAGGTAACCACAGATCGTCGCACATCATACGATGCCTATTTCAACATGCAGAACACCATTGTGGCAGCATTCCATACCTTACGTGAAACAATGGCACAAAAGCAATTCGGTATACATTTCACTCAGTGCAACGACCAACAGCGTAATATCATCACCCAGCGTTATCCCCTGCGCATCAGTGAAGCAGTAACCGATAATATCACGATACCTACTTCACCAAAAGCAACGTCAGCAACAGAGAAAGGAGGTCGCCCATGAGTCGTTTCCGCCGTCATAAACGCGAGATGCCAGGTCTCAACCTTGCATCCATGCCCGATTTGGTTTTCACCGTATTGTTCTTTTTCATGATAGTCACCCACATGCGTGAGGACAATATCAGAGTTCGCTTCACTGTGCCTCAAGGCACCGAACTGGAAAAAACTGAGCATCGAGGCAGTGTCATCCACGTATATATCGGCCATCCCACCGATAGTCAAGGAAACAGCAACAATAATGAGACCCGCATACAGGTTAATAGCAAGAGTGTAACCATAGATCAACTGCCGAAAGCCATTGCCACAGAGCGCGACCACATGTCGTCAGAGGACCGCCAACACATGGTGGTCAGTATTCTTGCAGATAGCCAAACCGACATGGGACTTATCAGCGATGTTAAGCAAGCATTGCGCCAAGCTGGTGCACTCAGAATCAACTATGCAGCCACAAGTCGCACCGACGAAACAGGCAATGAGTAATAATCTAAAGGAAAAACGCACAAAAATACTATAAATTATTGCAACTGTCGCTATTTTTTCATAACTTTGCATACAAATAGTAAAAAGTAGAAAAATGGCAATACAAAAACTCGACAATTTGGATAAACAGATATTGCGAATGATCGCAGAAGACGCACGTGTACCATTCCTTGAAGTGGCCCGAGCCTGTGATGTGAGTGGCGCTGCCATTCACCAGCGCATTCAGAAGCTCACCAGCATGGGGGTACTCAAAGGTTCACAGTTTATCATCAATCCAGAAAAGATAGGATATGAAACTTGCGCCTATATCGGACTCAACCTGAGAAATCCTGAGAAATTTGACGATGTAATGGTCGAACTTCAGAAGATTCCAGAAGTAACAGAATGTCACTACACCACGGGTAATTTTGATATGTTCATCAAGATTTACGCCAAGAACAACCATCATCTGCTCAACATCATCCATGACAAACTGCAGCCGTTGGGATTGGCCTCATCAGAAACTCTGATTTCTTTCAACACAGTCTTTGACAGACAACTTCCTGTAGTTGATTTCACCGAGGAGCAAGATTAAAAACAAATCATTCCGATAGTAGCCGATACATTCGGTCTATCGGAACGATATATCAATAAACTCGGATTACGACCGAACATAATCCACAAAAGCGTACGCAAAGGCATGTTTATCATCCTTTGCGTGCGCTTCTTTCGTTTCTACTTTCCAATCACTATAGTCAGGAAAGAAGGCATCGGCTTGTTGTGGCGTGTCATCAATCTCTGTCAGACACAACCGGTCAGCTTTGTCAAGTGCCTGCTCATAAACACTTGCACCTCCAATAATATAAACCTGTTCATCTGGTTGACAACTGGCCAGTGCCTCATCAAGCGTTGCATAAACATCACAACCAGGAATCTCCTTAACCGTACGACTCAACACAACATTGCGGCGATTAGGCAGTGCCCCTTTCGGCAAACTAAGGAATGTGTTACGTCCCATGATAATGGTATGTCCTGTTGTCAATGCCTTAAAACGTTTCAAGTCATTGGGCAACCAATAGAGCAATTTGTTTTCAAGACCTATGGCCCGATTACGCGCCACAGCAGCTATAATATGCAATGTCATACGCTAACCTCCGCTTTAATATGTGGATATGGATCGTAGCCTTCCAGTTGAAAATCCTCATACTGGAAATCGAATATACTCTTCACATCAGGGTTTATCTTCATCACAGGCAATGGGCGCGGTGTACGTGTCAGTTGCAAACGCGCCTGATCCAAATGATTAAGATATAGATGTGTATCACCTGTGGTATGGATGAAATCACCAGGTTTGAGTCCTGTCACCTGTGCCATCATCTGCAACAGCAGGGCATACGATGCGATATTGAAAGGTACACCGAGGAAAGTATCTGCCGAACGCTGATATAATTGAAGTGACAAACGACCATCTGCCACATAAAATTGGAATATCGTATGACAAGGAGGCAATGCCATCTCATTAACTTCCGCCACATTCCATGCCGATACTATCATTCTACGAGAATCCGGATTGTGTTTGAGTTGATCTACCACTTGACTGATTTGGTCAATCACTCCACCATTATAATCGGGCCATGAGCGCCACTGATGTCCATAAACAGGTCCGAGTTCACCGTTTTCGTCAGCCCACTCGTTCCAAATGCGCACACCATTATCTTGTAGATATTTCACATTGGTGTCCCCTTTAAGAAACCAAAGCAGTTCGTAGATGATACTCTTCAGATGTAGTTTTTTTGTTGTCAGCAGTGGGAATCCATCCTCCAGATTATAGCGCGATTGTGTTCCAAAGATGCTGATAGTACCCGTTCCTGTGCGGTCTCCTTTTTGGGTTCCTTCGCGCAGTATGCGGTCAAGTATGTCTAAGTATTGTTTCATATTCGTTAGGTATGTAGGTTGTTCTTATTTTCCATTCTTTAGGATATAGATTGTTGGCACGATTACCTATATTTTTGGCGAGTCCGAGCAGATGTCCCTCAAAGCAGATACCAACCATACCGCGTGGTACATCTGCACCGAGGGTAATGGCCTCGTGGCGCAGATAAGCCATAGCCTGTTGATAGTTCACCTCCACCTTTACCATATCAGGTTGTGCTTTGGGGCAATAGATGATATTGAGATTCTGTTGCGACTTGCGCAAAGACTTCAACGAGTGTCCTTGTTGCCATGCCCCGCCCTTACGCAACACACAAAGGAACAGTCCTTCGCCTTTGCTGATTCCGGGAATGAAGCGATATACAGGCTGTGAGAATCCATCAAGTAGCGAACCGGTGATATTCCATGCAGCATCCACCTTTACGGGTAGCACCTCAGCTCCCAGTTCATCCAACATCCATTGTATATTCTCCTCATCTTCATGAGTATTAAATGTACAGGTACTATATATAAACAGTCCACCATCTGCCAGACAACTCCAAGCATCTGCAACTATTTCACGTTGCAAACGGGCACACTTCTCAACATTCTGCATACTCCATTCGCGTATGGTGGCCTCATCCTTACGAAACATGCCTTCGCCAGAACAGGGCACATCACACAATACCACATCTGCTATCATCTTCGCCCGACGGTAGTCGCGTGGAAAATTGTTGGTCACGAAATGGTCAGCATATCCCCATTTCTCCACATTCTCAGCTAAGATATTGGCGCGATTGCGCATCGGTTCATTGGAAAACATCACACTGCCTGCAGCCAGTGCAGTACGTGCCAACAACGACTTTCCACCAGGAGCAGCACAGAAATCTATCATCACTACGGGTGCGTCAGGCACCCATTGCTGCATGACAGTATCGAGAAACATCGATCCTGCCTCCTGCACATAGTAGCACCCTGCATGCAGCAAAGGATCGTAAGTAAAGTTGGGGCGTTGTGGCAAATAATAGGCATTGCGACACCACGGCACCCGTTCACCATCTGCGGTAAGTTCTTTTGCCTTTTCCGGATTCAGTCTGATACTCACAGGAGCATCCGTTTCAAAAGCCTTAAGATAGCTATCGAAGCGTTCTGCGCCCATCGTACGACGGGCCATATCGGTAAAATCTATGGGTAACTGTGTCATTTGCTTGCAAAATTAAAAAAAATATTGCACCTTTGCAACTTATTGCGTAGCTATCACGTCAAACAATCGAAAATAAAACAAAAACAATAGAAAATAAACAAAAACAAAAGGAATACAGCTATGAGAAAGTTACTATTCACCCTGGCATTTATCGCCACACTCACCACATCAGTGCCAACTATGGCGCAGAAGCATCGCCACACGCCCCGTACGCAAGAGTTGGTAGATACCACATCTTCCGCTGCAACAGCTATTGAAGCCTACTCCGACACTACGGCAACAGCGACAGATACCATCACCAGTTACAACAACAATAGTAGCAATGCCCCCTTTGCCAGTTTCGACTACGATGGAGGCGATGAAGGATTCGGTGCAAAATTTGTCATTACCGTCTGTTTCATACTCTTTGTCTTAGCCCCCATATCAATCATCGGCCTCATCTTCTATTTCATCCGTCAAAGCCGAAAAGACAAAATACGCTTGGCAGAACTGGCTGCGCAAAACGGACAACCCATTCCCACCGACCTGTTGCGTTCTGCCAAAAACAGCAATGCCAACTATGCTCCCGGTGTACGCCAATGCTGTCTGGGCATCGGACTGGCCATATTCCTCGGCATCATCATGGACGAATTAGGATTCGGCATCGGTGCCCTCGTATTCTTCATCGGACTCGGCAAGATTATCAGTGTGTATCTCACCAAAGACAAATCGTTGCCCAATGCGCCCGAAACAAACGCCAGTGCACTTGACCCTGCACAAGATAACAATCATGCGCAGCACTAAGATCTATAGGATTAGGCATACGAAACAATACATCCAAGTAGAGAAACCATATATCCAAGTGGAACAAGAAAGCAGATAAAGCAATGCAGTCACTCACCGATTTTGCACTCGTCACACAGGTCACTATGATGGGCAACCGCCGGGCATTCGACCAGCTCGTGGTGCGCTATCAGTCACCTGTGCGGCGATTCTTCCTCCATCAGACGCTTGGCGACGAACCGTTGAGCGATGATTTGGCACAAGACACCTTTATCAAGGCGTGGCGCAACATCGGTTCGTTTCGCGCCATGTCGTCCTTTCAAACTTGGCTGATGCGCATTGCTTATAATGTATTCTACGATTATGTGCGCAGCAGAAAAACCACTTCCGACATTGACAACGTGGCAGAGCCAATGACCAACGGCAACAGCAATCCATCGCTACAGATGGATCTCTATCATGCCCTATCACTGCTCAAGCCCGACGAACGCACCTGCATTACCCTCCAATTGGTCGATGGCTACAAGATAGACCAAATAGCCAAGATCACCGACATGAAGGAGGGAACTGTAAAATCCATCCTCTTCCGAGGAAAAGAAAAACTAACCAAATATCTGAAACAAAATGGCTATGGATAGAAAAGACGAACAACTCGTGCAACAATTTTTCATAGAAGCTTCACAACAGACTATTGCAGACAATGGCTTTAGCGAACGTGTCATGCGCCGGTTGCCCAATCGTGCCAATTGGTTCAATCGTGTGTGGACATTGGGTTGTATCCTTATAGCTATAGCATTGCTTCTCATGAGCGATGCCATCACTATCGCCAAGACCAACATAGAAGTATTCACGCAGTCACTACTGAACGGAGGTCTCATAGAAATGTTGCCCACCATCAGCATGTTGATATTTGGACTCGCCATCGCTGGCGCCTACGAACTGTATGTTTGCGTGAAAGAGAATCTATAATCCTTGAAGCTCTCCTTAAATATCTCGCGCATACGCATGTGCGCGAGTCATTCATTTTGTTACCACCGACCACCTACTACCGCAACCTACTATCTTTCAGCATTTTGTGTAATGCTAACAACTTTTCCATCGACCACCGACCGACCACCAATTTCCCCATTTCCCCCCACTTCATTCGTATAAATCACTTCCGAATGAGTTGTCCATTGGCATCAAACATGCCATAGGTGGTATTGGTCACACGAAATTCCGTGCGGCGATTCAATTGGTTGCATATCTCCTGTTGTTCAGGAGTAAGTGTCTTAATGAAGTCTTCCGTCAATACAGTATTCTCTTGTAAGAAGGGATAACACACCGCCAAACGGTGCTTAATAGTCTTTGGTTGTTCCTTTCCATAACCCACAGCCGTCAGTCTGTCGGCACTGATTCCGTGTGCTGTCAAATAGTGCGCCACAGCTTCAGCCCGCCTTTGCGACAGTCGTTTGTTATAATCGCCCTTGCCTTTATAGTCGCAATGGGCACTCAGTTCGATAGCCACATGCGGGTTGGTATTCAGCAGCGTTACCAGCGAGTCGAGTGCAGCCATTGACTCTGGTCGCAGTGTGGCACGATCGAAATCATAATGTATATTGTCTATCAGTACAGGAGCAGTGATACTTGCCAACGGAAACTGCAAGACATGTTCTTGCGACTCATCGGTTTCCACCACATGCAGTTCGGTCTGATGATTGAGATATCCTGGACATGATGCCATCAATACATAATCCACTCCAGGACGCACCGTTTGTGTAAACGAGCCGTTGTTCATCACGCTAAGTCGGAGGTTAGTGCCATCGTTTCCCACCATATAGACCACAGCTTGGGGAAGTTCATAACCTTCTCGCTCATAGACCCATCCCCTGACCGTCTGTATGATTTCAGGATTTTCAAAACTGTAGATATGATCCCATCCATGGGCATCACCACGGTTAGAAGAGAAGAATCCACGGTTTTTATTGCCTTCAAAAGTCATTCCAAAATCGTCGCACATGGAGTTTAGCGGGTAGCCCGGATGTACTATAGTCCATCCTGATGCTGTCGAATGAGCTATATAGATATCGAGTCCTCCCATTCCCTCATGTCCATCGCTTGAGAAATAGAGGTCGCCATTGGGTCGAAACGTAGGAAACATCTCGTCGCCAGGGGTATTGACAGGTGTTCCAAGATTCTCTACCCCACCCAGTCCAGCTTCGGTCAGACGCACTCTCCACAAGTCTTTACCGCCCATTCCGCCCGGCATGTCACTCACAAAATAGAGCCATTGCCCATCGGGACTGACTGCCGGATGGGCATAGAGCGACAGTGTATCGCGAGTGATAGGAAGCGGTTGCGGTTTGTTCCATGTGGCATCACTACGGCGTGAGGTGACAATGGTAGCGAAACGCGGATAGCGCTCATCGCTCTGACAACTGGTAAGATACATGGTTCGTCCGTCTGGCGATAGGCAACAAGCCCCTTCGTCAGCATTGGAATTGAGTTCGGTATCTATCACTTGCGGCCTCAACCATCGTCCCTGCTCGTCTTTCTGAGCCATGAAGATGTCGGCATTCTTAGTGCCAGTGATGCCACTGATATCATCGCCAGTAGCTTCGTTGCGAGTAGAAGTAAGATAAAGACGATCGTGTTCTGCTCCAGCCAATACCGGCGAATAGTCAGAACGTCGCGAATTGAACACATCTTCGCGTTTCACTTTATAGCGCGATCCCTCCTTTTTCCATTGCGGAGCCTTACGGGCAGACGCCAGGAGCGTTTGCGCCATACTGTTTTGCGGACACGAATCGAGCATTTCAGTCATCACCTTGGCAGCCTCTTTGTATTGTCCTACTTTGAGCAACTGTTGTCCCAAAGCCATACGTGTGGCAGAATCGCCCTGTTTATAACGCAGTGCATTGCGGTATGCGGTAATGGCTCTTGCGGTATAGTTGATGCGCCGGTAACATTCCGCCTGTCGCAAGGCTATCTGTCCACGTTGCGTGCGCTCTTTGGGCGATGTCTGCGAATAAGCCTTGCGGTACTGTGCTGCAGCATCGAAATAGTCACCTGTGGCATACAACTGGTCTCCTTGTTTGAGCGCCCGATCGGCACCACATGCCATGAGAAGCATGCAGAGCATCAACAGGGGTAGGTAGCGCGCAGTTGTATTCATCGCTTTGTTTTATGCTTTGAAGGGCAGTCGCCACTGGCAATGCTGATAGTCAGAACATCCGTATGCGGTCTTACCTTTGACGATATGACCTTTTCCACAGAGCGGACACGGCTGTCCGATGATGCTGTCATCGGGAGTTAGCGCCTGTTGCTTCGCTTTGGCCTTGGTGGTTTTGGCTTTGG
The DNA here is from genome assembly GCF_002251405.1 of Prevotella sp. P4-98. NCBI lineage: Bacteria > Pseudomonadati > Bacteroidota > Bacteroidia > Bacteroidales > Prevotellaceae > Prevotella > Prevotella sp. P4-98. Next base: position 119,890 of record NZ_NPJC01000058.1, read on the forward strand.
CAGCCTTGGGTTTTGATGCTGTTTCAGCCTTTGGCGACTTCACCTTTTTCAGTTCAGCATCTGTCAATACGGTCACACGGCGGTTGGTAGTGTCGTGCATCACCTCATTGACAATGTCAGTCACCTGCTGTTTAAGTTCGTCTATAAACTGAGTGGCATCATATTTCTGATGTTCTATATCGCGCAGTTTCTTCTCCCAAATGCCCGTAAGTTCCGGACTTTTCAGCAGTTCTTCGTGTATCAGGTCTATCAGTTCGATACCCGTAGGCGTAGCCACGAGGCGCTTTCTGTCGCGTTTGATATAGTGTCGTTTGAAGAGTGTCTCGATGATACTGGCACGACTCGACGGTCTGCCAATGCCATTCTCCTTCATGGCAGCACGGAGTGTTTCGTCTTCCACAAATTTTCCGGCAGTTTCCATGGCACGCAAGAGCGATGCCTCATTATACCAGTTGGGTGGTGTAGTCCATTTCTCTGTGAGTGTTGGCTGATGTTCGCCCGTTTCACCTTTGACAAAAGTAGGCAGTGTGCGCTCTTCGTCGTCGGGCTTTTTCTCTTCATCATCCACCACTTCCTTCTTCGTATCCCTTACCACACGCCATCCCGGATCGAGTATTTCCTTTCCCGTAGCCTTGAAGTCGATGTCATCTACCTGTCCGGTGACTGTTGTAGTAGAGAATTTACAGTCGGGCAGGAACACCCCGATGAAGCGTCTGGCTATAAGGTCAAACACCTTTCGTTCTGCGTCAGAGAGGTTTTGTGGCACCACTCCTGTTGGTATGATGGCATGGTGGTCGGTGACTTTGGCACTGTCGAACACCCTTTTCGACTTTTTCAACGTCTTTCCGCCAATGGGTTTGATAAAATCGGTGTATGGTGCCACACCGGCGAACTGTGTCTGATAGAGTCCGTTGAGCGTAGCAGGACACTTGGGATAGATATCGTCTGACAGATACTGCGTATCTACACGCGGGTAAGTGGTGTATTTCCGCTCGTAGAGAGCCTGTATGAGATTGAGCGTCATCTCGGCAGAGAATCCGAATTTTCTATTGCAATCCACCTGCAACGAAGTGAGGTCGTAGAGTTGGGGTGGCTGTTCGGTACCGTTTTTCTTCTGCACACTGGTCACCGTGAAGGGTTTTCCTTCGATGGTAGAGAATGCCTGTTTGCCCTCTTCCTCATTGGTAAACTTTCCCTTGGTAGCCGTGAAAGTGGTGTCGCGATAGATGGTGGCGAGCACCCAATAGGGTTCTGGTTTGAAGTTTTCTATTTCCTTTTGTCGGTTAACAATGAGTGCCAGCGTCGGAGTCTGTACGCGTCCGATGGAGAGCACCTGTCTGTTTTGACCGTATTTCAAGGTGTAGAGTCTCGTGGCATTCATTCCCAACAGCCAGTCGCCTATAGCTCTCGACAGTCCAGCCATATAGAGAGGCTGATAGTCTGCTTGGTCTTTCAGATTGGCAAATCCCTCTCTGATGGCATCATCGGTCATCGACGATATCCACAATCTGCTGACCGGACAGGTAGCACCGGCCTTCTGCATCACCCATCGCTGTATCAGTTCTCCCTCTTGTCCGGCGTCACCGCAGTTGACGATGCGTTCGGCTTGCTTCATCAGTTTCTCGATAACGGCAAATTGGCGCTTGATACTGTCCTGTTCTATCAGTTTGATACCGAAGCGTGGCGGTATCATGGGCAGTGATGAGAGATTCCATGACTTCCACATGGACGTATAGTCGTTGGGTTCTTTCAACGTACAGAGGTGACCATAGGTCCATGTCACCTGGTATCCGTTGCCTTCTATATATCCGTCATGGGTTGTGTTGGCACCTATGATGCGTGCGATGTCGCGTGCAACACTGGGTTTCTCTGCTATACAGACTATCATGCTGTCGTTGTTGTTTTCTACATTAATAATAATATGGGCGATGGCCTGTTTCGAGCGATACCTGTATCCATGTCGATGGATTGAAGTGGTAGCGAACGGTTGCCCCTATTCTATCGCCGAGTTCATGGTCATAGACGGGCACAGGAATCTTATTGCCCATCAAGGTTTTCTGTCCGTAGAGGAATCCTTCCCAACGTTGTGAGAAACGATAATCGAGCACGGCATTGAATCCTGCCTGACGGAGATTATAGCCTGCCCAATCGGCATTATGGAAGTAGCCACCTACGGCGAGCGACAGTTTCTCGGTCACTGGCAGTGCATACATGCCGCTGACCTGCTGGCTGAAGCCTGCACCTTTCCATCCTTTGCCAAACGAAGTAAAGACGCTTGCACCGAGCATGAGGTTCATGCCCTTATGCAGTTTCCAGTTGTCCATCCCGACATAGCCCACAGGCCAATGACTCACAGCGGGCTGCATCTGTCCGTAAGCGTTGAGTTCAGGCAGATGTAGCGTAGAATCGGGCAATGCTCTTTGGTCCTCTTGCGCCATGATGGGCGGTGTAACAGCCAGCATCAGCAGCATCACCGTCATAGCCATCATGTGCCACATCTGATGTATTGGGCGATTGTATTTTGTTGATTGAATCTTCATCAGGTTTTTGTTTTATCTCTACGAAACACTATTGTTTCAAAGTGCGAAGTTACGATTTCTTATGGAGACTACCAAACATTCCTCTCTTTCTTTATGCTTTTTTCAGAAACGCTCTATCCTGATCTTTCGATATGACATGGGTTCCACTGCAGATAATTGCCTGCCTGTCAGTCTGTCTTTGTCCATGATCGTCTGGCTGTGTTTGCCATTGTCCGCTTGTGGCCATTAAGGTCTGTCTTTGTCCGGCTCTGTCAGCTCTAAAACCGCTATTATCTGTGATTTATTTCGTTTTGCAAACTCTACCCATCAAAACGACTATTTTCTTTATTAAAAAATGCTATTTTTTTCATCTGTGAAATACAAGTTATTCGATTTTTTCATAAATTTACGGCGTAAAAAATATGTTTAACTTAAAACCCTACTATTATGAAAATCGGTATTCCTAAAGAAATCAAGAACAACGAGAGCAGAGTTGGCATGACACCCGCCGGAGTAGCAGAACTTATTCGCCATGGGCACCAAGTGTTTGTACAACACACAGCAGGCATCAACAGCGGGTTCAGTGATGAAAAATACGAAACTGTGGGGGCTAAAATTCTCCCCGACATAGCGTCTGTCTATAACGAGGCAGAGATGATTATCAAGGTGAAAGAACCTATAGAACAGGAATACAAGTTGATTAAACAGGATCAACTCGTTTTCACATACTTCCATTTTGCATGCGACAGACAACTTACCGAGGCTATGATAAAAACCGGAGCGGTCTGTCTGGCTTACGAAACAGTGGAAACTGACGACCATAAACTGCCGTTGCTCATCCCTATGAGCGAAGTGGCTGGTCGTATGGCTACACTCAACGGTGCCTATTATCTGCAAAAAACCAAAGGCGGAAAGGGTAAACTCATCAGTGGTGTGCCCGGTGTTGACCGCGTCAAGGTGCTGATATTAGGTGGTGGAACCGTTGGTGAAGCTGCAGCACGAATGGCTTGCGGACTCGGAGCTGACGTATGGATTACAGATATCTCGCTGCCACGCCTTCGCCAACTCGAAATGGAACTGCCGGTAAATGCGCACACCCTATACTCTACTGCACACAATATCAAGATGATGCTGCCCGACATTGATATCGTTGTTGGCAGCGTATTGATTCCGGGCGACAAAGCGCCCCACCTCATCACCAGAGAAATGCTGAAGATGATGCAGCCGGGTACCGTACTTGTAGATGTTGCTATTGATCAGGGCGGTTGCTTCGAAACGTCGCATCCCACTACCCACTCCGATCCTGTATATATTGTGGATGATATTGTTCACTATGCCGTTGCCAACATTCCAGGTTCTGTGCCCAATACTTCTACAATGGCGCTTACCAATGCCACACTGAGTTATGCCCTTGCCCTGGCAGACAAAGGATGGCGGAAGGCTTGCAAAGACGACCATGCACTCTACAAAGGGCTCAATGTGGTTAATGGCAAAGTGACCTACCATGCTGTGGCAGATGTATTCGATTTGCCATACGAGCCTATTTCACTTTAAATCAACGAATAGTTGATGACTGAGCAAATTCAATGAATTTGCTCAGTAAACTCAATGAAATTGCTGACCAAATTCAATGTATTTGCTGAGGAAATTCAATGAAATTGCTGAGAAGATACGATGAAATTGGTCAGCAAAACAATTTGATTTGCCTACAAATAGATATTTCACACCATGCTTACTGGCGTCTGTTTTCACACCTATCACAGTTGTACTGAATGGCTTCAAACGTCATTTGCTCCTTTTCCTATCTACTTGACAACAGTATAGGAGTCAGCTTATAACAAACAAAAGACATGCCGCACGGCTTCTGAAAACCATAGGGCATGTCATAACTATGTTTGTGTGTTATCCTAAAAGTTCTTGGGGTATTTCCGGCATAGCACCTTGTTGGGTGCAGACATAAGCACTCACTTCAACAGCACGCTTATGGGCTTCGGGCACACTCATGCCCTTGAGAATACATGCACAGAACGTGCCTGTAAACGAGTCGCCAGCACCAACAGTATCAGCGACCTCCACCTTTGGAGTTTCTTGGAAAGACAGATTGCCAGGAGTAAACACATAACTGCCGTTCACGCCACACGTCAATACCAACATATCGAGATCGTATTTGCCGAGTATCAACCAGCATTTGTTTTCGATATCAAGACCGGGATAACCAAACATGCGACCTATTGTGACAAGTTCTTCATCGTTGATCTTCAAAACATTGCAACGCTTCAAACTCTCACAAATCACCTCTTTCGAATAGAAATTCTGACGGAGATTGATATCAAAAATCTTCAGGCAATCCATTGGAGTATAGTCCAGAAAGCGGTAAATGGTATCGCGACTGACCGTATTGCGCTGTGCCAACGATCCCCAACAAACGGCACCACAACCTATTGCCACCTCACGAATGTCGTGGGTAAAGGGAATATTGTCCCATGCCACATTTTGCTTGATGTCATAAGTGGGGACGCCATCCTTGTCAAGTTCCACCTGTACCGTACCTGTGGGATAATCTACCACAGGCAATACATGTTTGAGCTGTTTCTCATCCAACAAGCGGAGAGCCTGAGTGCCTAAAACATCGTTGCCAATAGCACTAACGGCTACCGATGGCAAGCCATGCTGACCAGCATGATAAGCAAAGTTGGCAGGAGCACCGCCCAATTGTGATCCGGTAGGAAGCACATCGAAAAGGATTTCACCCAATCCTACACAGTATTTTTTCTTCAAAGTAGTATTCATAATTTATGTTCTATTGTTTAAAGTTCAACAAAGCTATTACATTTCCACCTTATTGGTATAAGAGAACAGATAGATAACACCCACTGCCATGACAGCAACGGCACCCACCTGACCTACGGCATCGCTGGCAAAACCCATGATGAGTGGGAATACAGTACCGCCGAAAAGGCCCATAATCATCAAACCGCTCACTTCGTTTTTCTTCTCTGGAACTGACAAAAGGGCCTGGGAGAATACGATGGAGAAGACATTGGAGTTGCCATAACCTACCAAAGCGATAGCGATATAAAGGATGATTTTGCTCTCGCCGACGAACAAGCCTATCATGCTCAGCGCCATCATCACGATGCTAATGGCGAAAAACAAACGTGGTTTCAATATGCGAAGGAAGAATGAACCGGTGAAACAACCAATGGTGCGGAAAATGAAATAAAGGCTGGTGGCAATGGCTGCTTCATTCAATGTCCATTGCAGACGCTCTATCAGAATCTTTGGTGCGGTGGTATTGGTGCCCACATCGATGCCCACATGACACATGATGGCGATGAACGACAGCAGAACAATGGGTTTGCCCAACAATCGAAAACATTCACCAAAACCAGAAACTCCACCATTCATCTCTTCTTCCTCAATAGGTGTTCCTGCCAAAAATACCGTGGCAGCAATGCCGATGACGAGATAAATGGGGAAGAGCACACGCCAACCTAAACCGAATGTGGGGATGGTGGCAATGGCACCCCACATGGCAATGTATGGGGCAAGGAATGACGCAATGGCTTTGACAAACTGGCCAAAAGTCAGAGTGGATGCCAGATGTTTGCCGGTGGCAACCACCGAAACCAATGGGTTGAGCGATGTTTGCATCAGTGCATTACCAATGCCCAACAGCGAAAACGATACCAACATCAGTTCGAACGATTCGCCAAGGATAGGCAACAGTAGCGACACAGCAGTCACGATGAGCGACAACAGCACAGTGCGCTTGCGTCCAATCTTATTCATCAACATGCCTGTAGGCACGGAGAATATCAGAAACCAGAAGAATACCAGCGAAGGAAACAGGTTAGCAGTAGCATCATTGAGGTCGAGATCTTCTTTCACATAGTTAGAAGCAATGCCTACCAGATCTACAAATCCCATGGCGAAGAAACAGAGCATCACCGGGATAAGGGTCAACTTAGATGATTTATTCATTGTTTATTTTTCTATAGCAATGGTCTGCCAGTTAGGGAAGACCATTGCTTTTTGATGTTTATAGTGCTACAATCATTATAATGCAATCTTGTGGAGCTTTACATTCTTGTATTCTGCCTTACCGCCTTTGCTATAGAGTTTCACATTCTCATATGGTTCAACAGGGAACAAAAGGTTGGTCATGGCAATGCGACCGCCATCTACAAAAAGTTCGATAGATGACTTATCTACGAAGATATCAACATGATAAGTGGTCTTGCCATCCTCGCATAGCGTCAGTGGTGCCCATGTGGCAAGGGAGAAATCGTTCTTATAGTTGATAGAATTGGTGATGCGGGCTGGTTGTTTGCCTTCTGCAACAAGTTGCTTGTCCCATGCTAATTCGATATCATGGGGACTTGCCTGCTTGCCAAAGTCGGTCAAGCCACTCTCGGTTCGATCCATCACTACCTTGCCCTGCTTCATATCGAAATAGATCAGGGTACGCTCACGTTTGTTATTTGAGATCTCAATACCTGCAATACCGTTGGCATCAGGAGTAACATCAGCCTCAATCTCGAAGGCGCCTTCCATATTGGCAACAGCACTCTTCAATTCTTTGGCATCTGCCACAGTAGCATCAGCGATATCCTTAGTATCCTTTCTCAAGGCATAAACCTCAGGGGCAACATCTTCTGAAACATAGTATTTGCCGTTCTTCTCATAGAGTTTCAACTCTCTTGGCAAACCGTTGGCACCACGATTCTGCTTGAACGGAGTGAGATTGGCATACTGCCAGTTGCTCATCCAGGTCATCGCCAATACTCTATCACCCGTGTTTGAGAAGGTAACAGTTGCATAATGATCCTTACCCCAATCGAGCCATTTTACATCGTTAGCATCGGGACAAATAAAGTTTTTACCATCGAAATCGCCAACAAAATACTCAGTAGCACTACCGCCAAACCAGCAACCGGGGTTGATATTCATAATCATCACCCATTTCTTGTTCTTCTTATCGCCATTGACAGGCAACTGGAAGAAGTCGGGACACTCATACTGACAAGGTTGCTGACCCATACTTTTGCCGAAGGCACTGACATAATCCCACTTCTTGAGATTCTTTGATTTATAGAAACGCGTCTCTTTATCGGCAGAAACGATCATGTACCAACACTTTCCTTTCTCATACCAGAACACTTTCGGATCACGGAAATCCTTCAAGCCATCGAATGGTGTCAACACAGGATTGCCTTCATACTTGGTGAAAGTACGACCGTTGTCGGTGCTGTATGCCATGCACTGAATCTGACCGTTTTTATCACTTGCTGAAGTATAAAGCGCTATGATGGCATCCTTGCCATAGCCTGCGGTATTGCGCTTGTCAACGACAGAACTTCCTGAGAAAATATGGCCCATATTGTCGCGGGCGATAGCTGGGGCGAGATGTTTCCAATGTACGAGATCTTTGCTGACTGCGTGTCCCCAGTGCATATTGCCCCACTTGCTTCCATAGGGGTTATACTGGAAGTAGAGATGATACTCACCGTCTTTATAGACCATGCCGTTGGGGTCGTTCATCCAGCCATAGAGCGGAGTGAAATGGTAAGAAGGACGATAGTAATCGGTGTTGGTGGTATCGAATGTATCATTGAGTTTCATCAGATTGACAGCCAAAGCATCTTTCTTCAAACCAAGAATCTTAACCGTTGCAGTTTTTCCCTTACCCAAGGCGAATGGCACGTAATAGTCAGCACCGTTCTGTGCCAGTCGCACATCCATCCAAGTATCATCCTTGCTACCTGTATCGAGTAACACTTGTGCTTCATCCTTTTCTTCCTGGACGGGGAGCAGCAGATACTTAGTGGGGTTTTCAACCTTGATGACAGTGGTGTCACCTTTATGTTCGATACTCATTTTCTGTGCGAAAGCAGAAGAAGCAGATGCCATCAGTAGCAGGCAAGATGCTTTGATGAAATTGTTTGTTCTCATTGTGTTAGTATTTTAGGATTGTACTATATAAACGTTGGATTTCTGTTTTTCTTGTGTTATCAACAGTTCTGTATATGTAACATCCCGAATCAGTCACCCGTATGAAAGGTGTATTATATATGAATATTCTTTTATTTGTGTTTATGCATTACAACCATATCCTGTTTAACGTAATTGATATCAATATCTGTGTTATCCTGAATCTATGTTATCCTAATTAGGGCCTGACAACTAATGGGGTGATACTATACAGAGGCTGTCGATAATGTTATAAAGATTGAAGCGATTAGAATTTCAGCGATGCTGAGAATTCTACAGTAAATGGACGGAGATAACTACCTGTCATGATTTGATTCTTAATACCCTTGGCTTCATCCTTGGTAATAAGTTCGGCACCGGCAATACTGCCTTTAGCACCAGTCTGATTGAGGAAGTTTACTACTGTACAGCCAAGTGCGAGGCGCTTGGTGGCCTGCCAGTTGATACCGCCAAAGGTTTCCCAGTGACCGTTGAAGTAATATGCCTCATTGATATTGGCATAGGTCTTGCTGAAGTAACGGAAACTGGTCCAAAGCTTGATATTCTTGGTTATCATATAGCTAGGATCCAATTCTATAAGTACCTGAGGAATCTCAGCAACAATATTGCCTGTGGCATTGATTTTACCAATATAGCCATCGTTGAAAGTTACAGAGGTTTCAAACTTCTTGTAGGTAGGTTTCTGATAAGTGAAGAGGAAGTGGAAATCAAATCCTTTGAAAGGATGAGCCACTGCATCAGTTGTCCAGCCCCAAGTCTGGATATCGTATGCCAAAGGTGCTGCCTTGATTTCACTGCCATGTTGCAAATTGAGCGTTGAGTTATTGTTCGTCTTTGAAATGTATGAGAACAACGAGGTCAGACTCAACCATGAATTGTTATAATAGATTCCTGCACGTCCCAGTGGCACTGAGATCTTATCGGTATTAGGCAATGTTGCTGGTGCGAATGCCTCAAACTTAGGATGCTGCACGATATAAGTAAAATCGCCAGTGAATCCAAACTTATTGGTCAACTTATAAGTTGCTGCCAGCGAGAAATCGTAGTTCACCCAGTTGTAGCTCAAATCTACAGGAGCTATCTTGGTTCCATCAGCGACTGTAGCACCGAGATGATAGTCAGCAAAACGACCGACAAACTCACCCTGAGCATTCTTCACTGCTGCATTCTCACCCTTCAGTTTCTGCCATTCCAAGCGAGCACCATAGTAGAGATTCAATTTCTTGGTCACATCCCAATCGTGGGTAAAATAGAGTGCCAATTTATTTTCACTTCCCTTATAGTATTCTGAAGCGTTCTTGTTGAAGTCATAGAAATAACTGTTGCGCTGGTTGGCATCCCATACACGAACGGCATAACTGCCATCTGCTGGCACGCTCTGATCGTACATGGTTGTGTTTGAGCAATAGTCGATATGATAGAACCACTCGTTGATGCCCAATCGAAGGGTTGAATTGCGGAACTTCTTAGAAAGTTCAGAAGTAAAGAGAGCCTCGTCGATGGTTCCGGCATTGAGACATGACATGCGGGTCTGGACATACTGTCCGTCGTAGGCCTGAGTCTTGTCGTCAATATCGCGATACATATATTGATATCTGCCTTGGTTGTCATCGCTCTTCAAGTCGATAATAGCCATAGGAGTCTGAAACACCATGGCACCACGAGAGTGGTCATATTTCAAAGTAGCCTTCCAATTCAAGCCATTGTCAAACCGATAAGTATTCATCAGTGTCACCTCACTGGCTTTATTCACGCAAGCATCGTAGAGTGTGGTCTGTTCCAACTCTCCTGTACGCATATTGCGATAGGTCATATTGTTATCAGTGGGAAGATAAGAAGTAGTACCGAGTTTGAATTTGCCATACTCTTTCACGCTGCCATCACCCACATAGACAAAGGGAGCACTCTGAGTGGCATAGTTATATACATTATGGCTGTTGGCATATTTGTACATAGCGGTAAATTCACCACGGTTGCCGTTATAGCGTTTAGTAAGGAGTGCCTTATAGATTTGAGTGCGGTCTTGATAAGGAGTGGATTTGATTTTGAAGGTTCCCGGATCGAAATCCTGATACATATTCATACTATAGTACCAGTCTTTACCCAAGTCGCCATTCATATTCAAAGAGAATTCTTGCAGTCCGAAATGGTTGCTCTTATAGTTCAGCGTACCATTGAATCCCTTTTGTCCCTTCTGGGTAAATGAATTGACTGCATAACCGATATTACCGGTGGTGATGGCTGTTTCGGCTATTTTGAGCAATCCTTGGTGACTCAAACTGGCATCACCGCGCCAAATAGTGTTAACTGAATGGGGATTGGTGGCATAGGTGACAGGCAAACCGTTCTCCAACACATTGACATCGGCAGAGGGAAGTCCGATTTGAATCTCACGTGGACCATTAGCACTGGCAGCATTGAGCATTACATTGCGGTTGCCTTCCTCTTTGGCATTGGCATTGTCGTCTTGCGCAAAAACTGCCGCTACATTTAATAATGAAATTGTGAGCACTGTGACGGTTGCAAATTTACCATTGAATAAGGTGTTCATAATCGTTACGTTTTTTATTGTTAGCATTGTTGTTTGATTTCTGCTGCAAATTTACGATACGAATAGAACACCGTACATAAAAATCATTTCATCGGATACAAAAAATCGTTCATGGTAACATTTTTATTAGTCCATGAACGATTTTTATCATTAAATACCAACTTTAATGCATGGTTTTCATATAGTTACAACCAACCCTACCCTACTTCACCAGGTAACATACCATATTCATCTTTGAAACATTTGGTGAAATAAGACGGTGCTGAGAAACCTACTTCATAGGCAACTTCTGCTATACTCATGCTACGATTCTCCAAGAGGCGCTTGGCCTTATAGAGCCGTGCCTTGCGCATCAGGTCAACAACCGAAGAACCTGTCATGGCCTTCACCTTGCGATAAAGTTGTACACGGCTCAAACCGATTTCCCTACCAATATCTTCAACACCAAACTCACTGCGCGAGAGATTTGACTGAATAATATGGTGCAACTGTTTCATAAACTGTTTATCGCGATCATCCATGGACGATTGGTCTATCGTCTGTTCATCGGCCTGCGTAATATCCTTGAACAGCGACTTCAACAATTGGCGTTGCTTCAACAGATTGTTGATACGAGCAAGAAGCACCTTACTATGGAATGGCTTGGTGATATAGGAGTCTGCCCCATGCTCATAACCCTCTGCTCGCTGTTCTTCCAGATTCTTTGCTGTCAGCATGATGACGGGAATATGCGACGTAGCAGTATTGGTCTTCAAACGTTCGGTAAATTCGAGACCGTCCATAACGGGCATCATCACATCGCATACTACTAAATCGGGCACTTCCTTTATTGCCACATCAAGACCTTCCTTGCCATCAGCTGCTTCCAATACAAAGTAATCGTCCTGCAACAAAGTACGTTCATACTGACGGATGTCATTATTGTCGTCTATAATTAATAATGTGGGACGGTCGGTATCGGGATTTACCAATTGCTGAACCTTGCCCTGCAGTTTGTCTCCGTCATCAATATACTGCATGCTACTCTCATCAACAGCTATGTTACCTTCTGACTCTTCTGGTTCCACTTCACCTTCTTGGGTAAGAGGCAGAACCACAATAAAGTCGGCACCCTTGCCACTTTCACTCTCCACCCATACTTCACCATGATGCAATTCCACAAAGGATTTGACCAATGCCAATCCTATGCCTGTACCGCTGGCGGCACCCTGGGCTTGGAAGAAACGTTCAAATACCTGCGTTATCTCTTCACGTGCAATGCCCTTTCCTGTATCTTTCACATCGATGCGCAATGCATCAGGAGTTTCTGCATCACAAAGCGAAACAAATATGTTGCCACCAGACGGAGTATATTTCAAGGCATTACTCAGGAGATTGAATACTATACGTGCCACTTTCTCTTTATCGGCAATGATGGTCGGTGAAGCTTTAAAGCCTTCGGTGTTGAAGTGGAGTTGGATAATCTTGCGCTCTGCCGTCAGTCGGAAGTCATCAACCCATAAGGTCATAGCCTCTACAATATTGAAACGATTGAGCGTCAATGTCATTTTTCCATTTTGTATCTTTCGGAAATCGAGAATAGAACCTACGAGTTGCTGTAATGCCAATGCGTTGCGCTTCACCATACCAAGTAGTTCCCTACTACGTCCCTTGATATTGTGATCATCAAGCAACATTTCCACCGGATCAGCTATCAAAGTCAATGGTGTACGGAGTTCATGACTGATATTGGTAAAGAATACCAAGCGCGAATGGGTCAACTCCATCACCTCATCGTTGAGTCGTTTCAGTTCATCGTTCTTATCTTCCAATTCCCCATTCATGCGCTTCAATTCATCATTGGCATTGGCAAGTTTCTCATTGAGTCGAGTCTTGACAATATAACTTCTGAATATCAACGTAGCAGCAATAATACATACCAGTAGGAAAAGTCCCAAGCTCATCAACAGAACCTTTTGGGCATTATAATCCGATAGATATTTATCTACTTGATGGTGGAGCGTTCTTAGTTTGTGCGTTTGCCGTTCGGCATCTCTTGCCTCCATAAGGGTGAGTTCGGCATTTGCTTTAGTAATGATGGAAGAGCTTAGGTAATTATCACGCTGATAAGGTTGATGGTTTAGTATCGTCAAAGCCAATGCAATGACCTCATCGCCTTTGGTGGGATAGAGATAGGATGCTTCAAACACACCATCGCGCACCAATTCCAAGCCTCCGCCTTCGGTAGCCATGCCATCCACACCAGTATATTTATAATTGCGGTTAACGCCCATTTGTCTGGCTGCCACATAGGCCCCCCATGCCAATCGGTCGTTATGAGCAAACACATAATCGAAATCCTGTGTCTGTTGGAGAATACGTTTCATGGCCTTTATACCACTTTCTTCCTTCCAATCACCACCTTCTGAGGCTACAAGATGAATATCAGGATAGTGTTTGACAGCATCCATAAAACCACGATGACGCTCTATGGCAGGTGAAGAGCCCTCCGATCCTCGGATTTCCACGATGCGCCCCTTGCCATGAAGCTGTTGTGCGATGAAAGTACCCATCGACTTGCCAATAACATAATTGTCACACCCGATGAATGCGGTATATTTGTCGGAATTGGTTTTGCGGTCATATAGAATAACAGGAATACCTCTGTCATAGGCACGTTCTACAGCCTTTGATATGGCACTCAACTGATTTGGTGAAACAATCAACAAATCCACGCCTTCATCAACAAACTGGTTGATTTGCTTATTCTGCAATACATTGTCATCGTTGGATGAAGCAAGTTTCACCATAATGGAATCATTGAGATACTCTCCCGTTTTCAATTCTTCGTTGAGTTTGTCGCGCCAATCATCTTCTGAACATTGAGATACAGCTATTACAAACTTTTTATCAGGTTTTCCACAACCCACAACTATAGCGACAAGCAGTAAGAGTGCCAGTCTGAATATACGGGCAACAGGATACATCAGAAATTTATAAGCTGGTATAAGTTTCATATAATGAATATCTATAGAGAGGTCCAACCGCTTGCAAATATACACTATTCTCGTGTTATTGCCAAAAAAAAGCATACATTTTAATCTATAAAAATCAAAACACGTCATATCTTTACGTCACAATACCCTATTCATATACGCATATAAAGAAAGCAACAAAGCAGGAAAACAATACAATAATAGTTTGCAGACAGCTTGGCGTATGATTTATTATATATAATGTACGCGCACGTGCGAACTGTAAATCAACATGTTTATATATTCCCAAACAGTATCAGCCCGATTGGGTTACAACCTAATAATCGATTTTGATTAAATAGCCGGAGCCCCATCATTGATATAATGACAGGGCTTCGACAGGATGGCTATTCAGAGGATTAACTCCATATGGGTGTTGCCGGTTGATTACAGCAAGGCCGATGTACGAACACGACTCAAGGTCTCTGGAGTCATCTGCAAATAACTCGCGATATAGACCAATGGAGCGCGTAGTACCAATTGCGGACTTTCCTTCACCAACTTGGCATAACGGTCCTGTGCAGTCTCGAAGCGCAGCATATCTGCATGCTTCTGAGAGATGATGAGCGACTCTTCCAATATCTTACGATAGAGCATCTGAATATTGACATTCTTAATAGCCTCTTGCTCAAGCGCAGCCTTTGGCAATGCATAGATGATAGTGGGTTCAAGAGCAACAATCTGCTGTTTCGACGGTTCCTCATGAAACAAACTTTCGATAGCCATACAGATTGTGTTTTCTGTTGCCATATATTCGGTCAACTCTTTACCATTTTTATGATAGAACTGTCGCACCAGTCCCTTGACAATCCAGAAGATATTTTTGCATACCTCCCCTTCGCGCAGGATGTATTCACCCTTCTGAAATTTCATTGGAACCAATATACCTTCCAGTATATCGAGTTCGTCATGTGTCATCGTACTGTATCGACGTGCCAGTTCACGAGCCACATCACGTGGCGTCAGTCCAATATTAGTCATCGTTTTTGGCTTTTATTATATGAGTTAAGATTTTTATTTGTTCGTTAGTTAGTCTAACTTCAGCACAGCAAGGAAAGCTTTCTGTGGCACTTCCACATTGCCAATTTGTTTCATGCGTTTCTTTCCTTTCTTCTGTTTTTCAAGCAGTTTGCGTTTTCGGCTCACGTCGCCTCCGTAACATTTAGCTGTCACATCCTTGCGCACACACTTAATGGTTTCGCGGGCAACAATCTTGGCTCCGATGGCTGCCTGAATGGCAATATCAAACTGTTGACGAGGAATAAGTTCCTTAAGTTTCTCACACATACGTCGTCCAAAGGATACGGCATTATCCTGATGGGTCAGCGTTGAGAGTGCATCGACTGGTTCACCATTGAGCAAGATGTCAAGTTTCGCCAGTTTGGAAGGTCGGAAACAATCTACATGATAGTCGAATGAGGCATAACCCTTAGAGATAGACTTGAGTTTGTCGTAGAAATCGATAACGATTTCTCCCAATGGCAACATGAAATGCAGTTCCACACGATTACCACTGACATACTGCTGGTCTATCAG
Organism: Prevotella sp. P4-98; assembly: GCF_002251405.1. Classification (NCBI taxonomy): domain Bacteria; kingdom Pseudomonadati; phylum Bacteroidota; class Bacteroidia; order Bacteroidales; family Prevotellaceae; genus Prevotella; species Prevotella sp. P4-98. The sequence continues at coordinate 135,504 of NZ_NPJC01000058.1, forward strand.
TTCACCACGTTTATCGAGACAAAGCGTCATGATAGGGCCGATATAGTCGGCAGCAGTGATGATTGAAGCACGGATATAGGGTTCTTCGATATGGTCGATGAACGTAGGTTCAGGCAATCCCGATGGGTTGTGCACCTCTTTCACTCCCCCCTGCTTATCGTAGCACATATAGGTTACGTTGGGCACTGTGGTGATAACATCCATATTGAACTCGCGGTCGAGACGCTCCTGTACAATCTCCATGTGCAACAAACCGAGGAATCCGCAACGGAATCCAAAGCCAAGGGCAATGGAGGTCTCAGGCATAAAGGTAAGTGAGGCATCGTTCAACTGCAGTTTCTCAAGAGAGGCACGCAAGTTCTCATAGTCAGTTGGATCAATGGGATAGACACCCGCAAACACCATGGGTTTCACTTCCTGGAATCCGGCAATAGCCTTTTCGCAAGGACGTGCCACATGAGTAATGGTATCGCCGACCTTCACCTCTTTAGAGTCTTTAATGCCACTGATGATATAGCCCACATCACCGGTACGCAATTCGTTGCGTGGTATCATGTCCATTTTGAGCACACCTACCTCATCGGCTTCATATTCCATACCAGTATTAAAGAATTTCACTTTATCACCTTGACGGATAACACCGTTTTCAATCTTGAAATAGGCAATAATGCCACGGAAGGAATTAAACACCGAATCGAAGATCAAAGCCTGTAGTGGTGCATCGGCATCGCCTTGCGGATGGGGAATACGTTCCACTACAGCGTCGAGAATCTGCTGTACTCCTTCACCTGTTTTTCCGCTTGCACGGATAATATCTTCTGGGTCACAACCAATGAGATCAACAATTTCGTCTTCCACCTCATCGGGCATAGCCGAAGGCATATCTATTTTATTGATGACGGGAATAATCTCCAAATTATGGTCAATAGCCATATAGAGGTTTGAAATGGTCTGTGCCTGCACACCCTGTGTGGCATCTACCACAAGTAGAGCGCCCTCGCATGCGGCAATAGATCGCGATACCTCATAAGAGAAATCGACATGTCCTGGAGTATCAATCAAATTGAGCACATATTGCTCTCCGCCATGCGAATATTCCATTTGGATTGCATGGCTCTTGATCGTTATACCACGCTCTCGCTCCAAATCCATATCATCAAGCATCTGACCACCAGTAATCTGAATGGTCTTTGTATATTCAAGCATTCTGTCAGCCAGTGTTGACTTGCCATGATCAATATGGGCAATAATGCAGAAGTTTCTTATATGTTTCATTGTTTCGTTTACGTACAATTTTGTGCAAAGTTACGAAAAAAATATGAATAACACCCGAACATTATACATTTTTATAGAGAATATTCTATGTTTCTTTACTATGTTCTTATTATTTCCGCCACACACAAACTGTTAATATATCATAATTCTTCGCATCATCATAGTACTTTGTATTGCAAGGTACTAATATTTTGCCTAACTTTGCATTCGAAATCATATAAACGCAATATAGTATGAACATAGAGAATGCGAAATCACAGATGCGAAAAGGTATGTTGGAGTACTGCGTACTGCTACTTCTGAAGCGCCGTCCATCGTACGCCAGCGATATTATTCAGCAACTGAAACAGGCAGAATTGCTTGTGGTGGAAGGGACACTCTACCCTTTGCTGACTCGTTTGAAGAATGATGGACTCCTGCAATATCAATGGCAGGAATCAACCCAGGGACCTCCACGCAAATACTATGCTCTCAGTCCTGAGGGTGAAAAATTTCTCGAAGGCCTCGATCTCGCTTGGGCAGAACTCTCAGGCACTATCAATTATCTTAAAAACAATCACCCCAATCTTTTAGAAGCAAAATGAAAAAGAACATTACCATCAATCTTTGTGGGCGTCTCTTTCAGATAGATGAAGATGCCTACGAGCTGTTACAACACTACATAGAGTCGTTACGCCATTCTTTCGGTAAGTCGGAAGGTGGCGACGAGATTGTCGATGACATCGAAGCACGTATTGCAGAATTGTTTACTGAACTTCGCGAACAGGGCAACGAGGCTATCACTATCGACCACGTGAAAGCCATCATCAGCCGTATTGGCGAACCAGAACAGCTGACAGAGAACGAAGAAAGCGACAAAAGCGATAAAGCACACAAGTTTGATTCTTTCAACTCAGCTGCACAAGGTGTGTATGACAATGTACGCAAAAGAACTTGCGGAAAGAAGCTATTCCGCAACCCCAACGATAAAATGGTTGCTGGCGTCCTCTCTGGATTGGCTAAATATACCGACACCGACCCTGTCATCTGGCGGCTGCTGACGGTCTTATTCTCGGCTTTTTATGGCGTTGGTATTATTATTTACATCGTTTTGGCCATCATATTGCCTGAAGCAAGAACGCCTGAACAATTATTGCAGATGGAAGGAAAGGCTGTCACACCACAACATTTGGCAGACATTGTGGTAGATAAAGATCAGAGTACTACCCAGCAGCCGAATCTGTTTCGCAGTCTTTTCGCCATTATTTTAAAGATTCTGTTCGGATTCTTTGTGGGCATCGCCTCCATCGTAGCCATCATTCTGTTCTGCGGTTTTCTGTTTGCTTTAGTTGTCTTGGTATCGGCCCTGACATTCCCCGTCAACAGTTATATGCCATTCAATTTGCAAGCCATGGGACTGGCAGAACTGTATGAGACTAATCCGATGATACTCATCATTTTCGTATTCTCTCTGTTTATGATGTTGCTCATACCCATATATGCTATCGTCCACATGCTTCTCTCGCTATCGAAAAAGGTTCAGCCAATGGGCATCGCACAGCGCATCGCATGGATTTTTCTATGGATTGTTGCCCTCTGCAGTATAATACCCTGTAGCATTTCGATGGCGAAATTCCGCCATGAACAACGAACCAAAGAGTATTTCCATACCCATATCTATCAAGACGTACTGATGGATGATAACGATATGGACTATATGCGCCATGGCGAATGGAATCTGATTAAGGCAGAAGACTGTGCCCACTATACTGCACATGGTGAGTATTTCGACGGTAATAAAAGTGTGAGATACCTTGACACCTATAATGATGAGTGTCGCGCAATATACCAAGTGGAACGCAAACAGGCAGTAGAGCCCGGCATCTACCGCCTCGACTGTATTGCTCGCGCCGAGGGCCCCGGTTCGTTTGTCTATGCCATTGGCGACAATAAGATGCTGACAAGCATTCCTGCCTATGGCAACAGAGGGGGTGAACTGGCTGCACAAATAAAGAAAGAGTTGAGCCACATGCTGGCAAGCGACTCTCTCAATGACGTGGGCATCGACGAAAGCACTAAAGAAGTTGATATTAAGGGCATGAAGTTTGTCTTGACAGATTTACATCAAGATAACAAAAAGAAGCTGAAACGTATCTGCAAAGGCTATGGTTGGTCTATTGTCAGCATAGACAACATCGTGGTAACTGGCGACTCTATTACCTATGGAGTTTCTACCGACGAGGGCTTCACGGGCCACCCCTATCGTGCTAAGTGGTTCTCTGCCACCGACTTCAAACTGACACGCACAGGCGATCTGCCTCATATAAAAAATGACAAGACACGCCATCCCCGTATAAAGAGGAACAAAAGGCGATAACCGTCTCATTATCCTAAGACTATTTGCATATATTATTTAAATACGACTCCTACAGACAGTCGTTACAAGCTGAAAGGGTTCGGACTGCGTTTCAGCGACCGCACCCGTGCCGTAATCTTTGGTGGAATGAACAATATCAACGAGACTATGGAGTATAACGGCAACAACAGCAGTTACAACGATGAACAGCAACAATCTGGCGACCGCCATTTCCGACAGGTTGGGATTTCTCATACGGTTTCAACGGCACTTACAAACTGCCTTGGCAACTCACCTTTGAGACCGATCTCACTATGAACAGCCATCGCGGATATGCCGACAACGAGATGAACGACAACCGTCTCTATTGGGATGCAGCCCTCACAAAGTCGATTCATAAAGGCCAATGGGTGATAAAACTTCGTGGCTACGACCTTCTCGGACAAGTGAGCAACCTCCGCTACGCAATAAATGCGCAGGGGCGCACCGAGACGTGGACCAACTCTATGCGCCGTTATGCGCTTCTGACCATCAGCTACCGGTTCTCTCAGAAGCCCAAGAAAAAATAGTCTGTTGTCTCTATACCAATATTTCCGATATGCGGAAAGACAGGATAACAGAATACTTGTTTATCCATAACCAGAAGGACCGGATTCCCATAAATGGAATCCAGTCCTATTTATTGTTATCTGCGCATAGGATGATTCTATCAATAGGAATGTGGCTATAGAAGTTTGTGCTATAGTACATAGTTGTCCAATTTTCTACAACCTATGTATGGATAGACATAACGTTTGGGTTGATTTATCAGCACACAGTTATTTTAGTTTTCTGGAAAATTTCGACCACACTTATTGCCATCGCTTATCAACTTGAAACTGCTAAGCAAATAATCCTTATCGATGCCTAAGCGGAGGCATGATGATTATTACGCTTTTATCCAACGCAGGATAATACTTTTATCAAACGTTGGATAACACTTTTGTCAAACGTTGGATAACACCTTTATCAAACGTTGGATAACACTTTTATCAAACGTTGGATAATACCTTTGTCAAACGTTGAAAAGACTTTTGCCAAACGTTGGACAATACTTTTGTCAAACATTGAAAAGACCTTTGCCAAACGTTGGACAATACGTTTGCCAAACATTTGGCAACAAGTGGCAAAACGTTATCTAAGAAATAGCACTCTCTTTTATTTCTGAGTAACAATTGTTATTGTTGACGGACATATACAAACATCGCGGATACGCTTACCAATAAGTGTGGTCGAAGTGTGGTCGTAAATTCTGAATTACAGGAATCGACCACGCCTGTAAGAGAGTGATTGACAACGAGATGCAGACGCCTGTGGTCGAGTGGTCGAATATTTCATGAAAACTAAATTTCTGGAGCAGTTATCACCCCACCCTTTCGCCTTACAAGCGTTTGGCATATATCTGTCGCCCATCACATAGTGGTCGCGATGCTCATGCTCTCGCTCAAGTCAACTATGATTTATACACCAATCTATCAATCATCAACTCAAATTTACCCACAACCTTTTTGATATTTTGGATGTGTGAGCGTACAAAACGAATACGATAAATATGGCTCATCGGTCTGCATATAGTCAGGAAGAAAAGCAGCATAATGGGACGCTTGAGGGTCTTGGCTGTTGCAAATAGTTGCTTTTCAACATCACGCATGGCTTGTTTTGCACCTTCAGGACATGCCACCTGATAAATCAGATGCTTGTCTCTCAACAAAGCTGGGAACACATAAAGCAACATTCCAGTTGGCCGAACTTGTTTCAAATTCATAGCATGGTCGATGATAATCTGAAAACTGCGTAGTCGCTTTACAAGATTCGCCACCTTGTCTTGGGTAATAGAAGTGGTTACATGGCGATAATAATAAGTAACCTGGGGCAGTACCACCACGGTAGAAACCTCAGACAAAAGTTGATAAGTCCATGGAATGTCTTCATGGATAATACCTTCTATGAAATACAGCTGATGAGACAAGACGAACTGGCGGTTGACGAGTTTGTTCCATGCCATGATGGGAATGCGATCAAACAATATTGCCTCCACACATGCTTGTCCACCAGTCAACACATAGGGACGAGAGGTATGATACCACAATGATTTCAGTCCTACGCCCCACAGATTGTTGGCTTGAACCACATCTGCCCCAGGACAAAGATCGAAGCCCGACACCAAAGTTGAAAGACAGTCGGCAGAGAGATAATCGTCGGAATCGACAAAAAGCAGATAATCGCCCGTTGCGGCATCAATACCCGTATTGCGTGCAGCAGACAATCCGCGGTTCACTTCGTGACGAAGTAAACGAAACTGAACAGCTCCCTGATAGTTATCCACAAAGCGCCGAACGATATCCATACTCCCATCGGGCGAACAGTCGTCAACGATGATACACTCAATATTAGCCTTTGCATCTGATTGGGCTACTACCGAAGCCAGACATTCTTCGATGTATGCCTCTACTTTATAGACGGGTATGATAATGGATATGGTTAACATGTATTCCTTTATTCGTAGTTTTGGGTTGTAAGTTATTATCGGTCGAAGTACAGGTCTTGATAATATTTATCAGTATAAGCGCTACGACGAGGCAAAGTTAAGAAAAATAAATAAGAAAAGAGAATAATAGCCAAACTTTTTTCAAACACATCCCGAACACATCCCGAAGGCTGCAAATATTACAAAAGCAGCAGTTTCAGACCAATCAAATCTTCCATCCCGAAAGGTTCAGCAACTTATCATAGTCTCACCCCACTACCATTTCAACCGGTCAATCATCAGTTCCAATGCAAGCATTATGCGCTCCAATATATGATAATTTCTGCGAACGAAATGGAATGAATAGATGTGGTAGAACGGTTTGAAAATAGTCAGCGAGAACAGCAACAATAATGGGCGTCCGTGGCTAATGATATTCTTAAGCAACCGCCTACGCAGACGGCGGAAAGCTTGTAACTCTTCCTCAGAGCAACCATGCTGATCTATCATATATTGTATCTCCAACAATCGGGAGAAGACATTGACCAACAGACATCCCCGAATATTGCGCTCCTGCTTGAGCATGGTTGTCAAAATAACATCCCAGCAATAAATTGTTTTGCCTATTTTCAATTGTCTTGAGTGCATGATAGAATTACCATTAGGGCGATAGTAATAGGTAACTTGTGGCAACACCAACACTTTTTGGGCTACATCCATCAGTTGATAACTCCAAAGATAGTCTTCAAAAATGATACCCTCAACAAAATAAATATGATTATTGATAAGCACATTCCGCCTTATCAGCCGGTTCCATGGGTTGACAGGAAAAATAAGATTTACCAAAGCGCCAAGTCGTTCTTTTTTAGATAACAATACTATAGGCTCTTGTCTCTTGCTATATGCTTTCTTGTCTAAAAACAAACTATTACCCTGTACAACGTCTGCGTCAGGATTTGCCAACAACCCATCAACCAACGTTTTCAGACCATGTTCCATCAAATAGTCGTCGGAATCGATAAAAAACACATAATCGCCCGTTGCCGCTTCTACACCCGTATTGCGCGCAGCAGATATTCCGCGGTTCACTTCGTGACGAAGCATACGAAACTGAACAGCACCCTGATAGTTATCCACAAAGCGCCGAACGATATCCATACTGCCATCCGGCGAACAGTCGTCAACGATGATGCACTCGATATTAGCCTTTGCATCTGATTGGGCTACTACCGAAGCCAGACATTCTTCGATGTAGGCTTCAACATTATAAACGGGTATGATGATGGATAGGTTCAGCATGTGTTCTACTTTTACTTGATTAAATTGCTATCTGTGTCTTCATAATGATCCTGCTTGTGGAAGATACCCAACAGGCGTTTGGATTGGATGCGGACTCTTTCCACAAAGATGTCAAACATTGAGCGGTTGCCAAGTGTGCCGTAGCCCGTTATGGGACGAGCCTTCCTGCAATATAGGAAATCTATCTTACCGTAACTTTTCAGTTCTAATGCGAGCGATCCGTCTTCACCTCTGCGAATATCCGTACGGACAGAAAGATGCTTGGCATAATCCATATTAAACGCCATCGTCATGCCTCGCACACACAATTCAGGACGCTTGAAATGTTGCATCCAAAGGAAAGTGTCACGCACAAATTCAAAGAAGAACAACTCAGCCTGAGAGTGCTGCTTATCGGGATAGAAACTCCACAGCGTGCCCACACAAGACACATCGTCCTTGATCAGTTTCTTCATCATCTGATCGATGTAACACGATGGATACATCGTATCTGCATCGATAAAGAAATGGTACTTGCCATGAGCATGGTCCATGCCACATTGGCGAGCATAGCCCGGACTTTGCCGAGTCTCGTTGTAATACTCCACATCCAATGATTTGAACACATCTTCCGTGGCATCCTTCGAATTGTTATTCACACCAATTATCTCAATAGGATAAGCTGATACCATATCGCTTAACGACCATAGACAAGAAGCCAAGCGACACTCCTCATTATAGGCAATAACCACCAACGACACTACGGGCGATGGACTGTGTTTGTCTTGTATATTGCGTTTAATTGTTGAGCGTATCTGTTCGGGAACGTCCTTAAACGGCGTTCCATAGATTGACAGATATTTATCGTACCATTTACTCATAGCCAAACTTTCAAATCTACTCCTTGGTTTCACCCTTGAGTGCCGTTACTATACTATTGATGAGTACTTGGTTCTTGCTGCTCATCTTGCGTGCAAAGAGATATTCGGAACTGAGCAATTCCGCTTCGTCACCATCCTGCCAAGTATAAGGTTCACCACGTCGTTGCTGTTCGATGTTGGCACGTTTGAAATCGATAAAACGCATACAACTATGAACACCATCGTCCATATCGAATATATTCTTCTTCAATTCGGGATTGGAGATAATCAACGAATGTTTATACATCTCATCGCCACACGATGTATGGGCAAAGCGTTTGTTGATAAAAGCCTCCTGGTCTATCAGATATTTCACGGCTTTCTCCGTCAGCGAAACCCAGTTGTGCCCCGTACGGAATGTCAACTCGTTGCCTCTTGAGAAATGGGTAATATCCTGCAATTTCAAGAGAATATGCCGGATAATCTGTGCGGGCACAACCTTCCAACGCGGTTCAAAGGGACAACGGAAGTTCCAACGCATCAAGACATAATATCTGCGGCGCTTGCGCTCAGTATCGGCTTTGATATAATCGGTACGGTCGAAGAAGCCGATAAACTCCTTGCCTTCATGTTCATCGAAGAACCGATGGATGTAGTCTTGAGTCTTGATAGGCAGATCCACACCCGATAATTTGTGGTAGTACTGATAGGGGCCATGCTGGAAAGCTGTCTTGAAAAGCTCCATCTCACTATGTATCTGGCTGACATCTCCCCATCTCACATCGTAGCGTTTGGGCGTATAGTAGAGTGCTGAATATTTGGGCTGATACAGTTCTGGCATTTGCTTCACCTTCTTATCGATATGCAGATAAATATCGTTGCGGTCATCGTCAAGCAACGAGAGCAACACATTGAGCAGGCTCCATTCATTATGAGCCATGATTAAATAGGCGTGTCTGTGGTTTGTCATTATCTGTTAATTGTTGGTTTAATGATTATCATTTTGAACTATCGTTTCAAACAGTTTCGTCCATTGTGGCATAATATTGTCTGAGGTAAATCTTGCAGCATTCAATCTTGCTTGTACTCCCAACCGTTCGCGCAACTCTTTGTTGTTGATGAGCAGTTCCATCTTTTCAGCCAACTGTTGGATATTGCCATTCTCTACCAAAAAGCCATCTTCACCATCGCGAATAATATCACTCGGTCCATAAGGACAATCGAAGGAAACACAGGGCAAACCACATGACATTGCTTCAACAAGCACAAGTCCCCACCCTTCATAGCGCGAACTCATCACATAGAAGGCGCTATCCTGATATTCTTTATAGATGTTGTCGGTCGTACCAGCGAAAGTCATAGACGATGTAAGACCAGCTTTCTCCAACTGCTGTTGTAACTTCTGTAGGTCCCCACCATGTCCATAGACGACAAGTTGCCAATCAGGATGCCTTGCGGCTATTAGTTGCCAAGACTGAATCAATAGGTCGAAGCCCTTCTGCGCATGAAGTCTGCCTACGGCAATTATCCTTTTCGGTCTATCTGCAACATCGGTTATTTTTTCTGGATAATTAGTCAATACGTTATGAATAACCTCGATATTGTCATAGCCTTTCCAGCATGCAGCATCCTTATGAGTAAGAACTACAACCTTCTCACACCGCTTCAGCATCCCCAACAAATGCCGTGTTATCTTACGGTCTAACCATGGAATATGGGTAAATGTATTCTGCAATAAGAGCTGATAATAAACATGCGATTCTACGACGTGCCGATAAGGCTGGGATAAAATCTCACGAAAAAGGAAAAGTGCATATGTTGTGGACACAACCACATCGGGCTGAATCTCGTCTAACAACTTTCGCAAGCGATGTTTAAACAATCGTGGCATAGTGAATTTGAAACGGATTCTCTTCAGCAATGACATCGTGCCCGTTGTAAAAAACCTTGTGTTTAAATCGACATGTCTGATTTTATTAGACAAAGGATATGCGAAAGGATGGTTACCTTGTTCGTAAGTTACAAATACTATCTCATATCCTGCAACTTCAGCCAGCCAGTTCATCTTGTCACAGAAAATACGCTCTGTGCCACCTTTTGCTGCAAATGAACTGAATATATAGACTAACTTCATATCTGAAATTGTTTGTTCGTGCAAATATATAAAATATTTCTTTATATCCATTTACATTTCGTGTTTTTTTAGTAATTTTGGCGGAAAAATCATTGGTATGGCAAAAAAGGTATGCTTTTTGGTTGATTCCATCTTCAGTATAGGAGGGGTGCAGCGCGTTACTGCAGTCATTGCCAAAGCGTTAAGCAACACCTATGAGGTGACTATTGTCACATTGGACGCTCCATCGGCTTACGATACAACCCTCTACGGACTGGATGAATGTCAGATCAACTTCCGTTTCTTCCAATACCCTCCTGTAGGAAAATGGAAGAACCTGATGTGTAAGGCATATAGCTACCTCTATCGGAAAGTGTTGCCACAAACACACTTCACCTCTGACCTCTATGCGCATAGTTCTTTTCCATCAGAACTTCGGAATGCTTTGGTTGCTGAATTAGACCGACAGTATGACGTCATCATTGGCGACCACGCACCATTGGCAGTCAGACTGGCAACATGCAAAAAACAGCTGAAAGGATCGAAATTGATGGGGTGGATACACAATTCATACGATGCACTCTATGGCAAAGGGTCATTATATATAGGTGAGGAGTTGCAACAACACTATGAATACCAACTGTCGAAACTACAACATACCATCGTTTTGTGTCATTGCGATGCCATCAAATATCATATCCCAACCGACGTGATCTATAATCCCCTAACCCTCAAACCGTGTCAGCCTTCTGACGGAACATCCAAGCGATTTCTTGCTATTGGACGTTTCTCGCCACTCCACAAGGGATTCGACATACTGATAGATGCCTTCTGTCTGTTTGCCCAACATAATAGCGAATGGCATCTGGATATAGTGGGTGAAGGTCAGGAAGGCGATCGCATCCAACGAATGATAGACAAATACAAGCTCAACAACAGAATCACTATCCATCCATTTACCAACAATATCCAAGCGTATTATTCACGTGCTCAAGTCTATATATTGAGTTCGCGGTGGGAAGGTATGCCGTTGGTATTGATGGAAGCCATGTCACATGGGCTTCCTGTGGTTTCTTCCGATCTCCCCGTGTGTCAAGAGATTATGGGCGATTTCGGCATGTACTTCAGAAATGGAGATGTTGAAGATTTGTCGCGCAGAATGGGCGTTGCCACCATGATCAATTGGAAAGAGAAGTCTGCTGAAGCCAAGGACATTGCCAAAAACTTCAGTACAGACAGTATTATCAAACAATGGAAAGCACTAATTGAAGAATGAAACACAGTAAGGGATTGGGAGAAATCATCCGTTTCGGCATTGTCGGAGTGATTGCCACCGGCATCCAATATGGCATATATTACTTGCTGCTGGGGCACCTCAACGAAACTGCTGCCAATACGGTGGGCTATCTGGTTAGCTTTGTCTGCAACTTCATCATGACAACCTACTTTACATTTCAGGTAAAACCCAATAGAAAGAAAGCAGGCGGCTTTGCCTTAAGTCATTTGGTCAACCTAATATTGCAAAACATATTCCTCAATTTATTCCTATGGCTGGGTGTTGCGAAAGAATGGGCGCCGTTGCCTATGTTTGCCATCTGCGTACCCATCAACTTCCTCTTGGTGCGGTTTTTCGTCAAACGTTAGTCAGAATCACTCTTTCAACTGATGGGTTGGAAACACAGATTCAACCACTTTCTGCATCTGCACCTTCCACGACAGATGATCCACACTATGACGTATGACCATAGGATTCCATGATTGACTATCCACAAAATCGATGATATCACAGATATTGATGGGCGATTCATCTGCTGGAGCCTTTAAGACATAAGACTGATGATCGAAATCTTCATCTTGTTCGCTATATATAAAAGGTATGCCGCGAGTGGCATACTCACGGTTCTTCAAGGTCTTGATACGAGTTATACCACTACGATGGCGTCCTAAAGAACCGATGGCAAACTGGCATTGGTTGAAGACATCATCCAATTCTGCACCAAACAAAGCTCCATGGAATATGACTTTATCCTTCAAATCATAGCGGTCTATCAAAGTTTGAAAGCCTATCTGCTTGGAATTGCCTGTCATATACGTTTCATCCACTCCACCCACAATATGGAAGATGACGTCACGCTTCACCTTGCTCGGCTGTTGGTAATAGACACCCAAACCAGCTATCAATCGGTCGAAGCCGTGCCAATAATGCACCTCTGCCACACCGATCAGGTGAAGGGGATTGGATAATTGCGGAAACGCAGGATGCAAAGGTGTGCTATCCATATCCACACCATTGCTAATGCGGATGGTTTGCTGACCAAATATCTCCTGTTCGTCAGAGAAAGTGACGATGGCTGACATGGTTTGCGCCAATTGTTGGCGGTATTGTTTATTGATAAAGACACCCAACCGCACACTCCATCCATAGTCGTGAGTATATTCCGAATCATAGGGATAGGTGGGGATTTCGGAAACTGCCACTATTCCCTTTGATCGCAATCTACGGAAGAAACGAATCAGGAAGGGATTGGCATTATGAAAGCTACGGGCATAGACGAACGCTATTCCCTCACGAAGACAGTAGTCATACACACAGCGATAGTCAATACGCTGACGCACAGCAGCCAAGCGTCCCTTGCCATAATCCTGTATAACCTGACCATCAATATATCGACAACGATGGCCTTCGGGAGAGAAAGCATAGTAGCAGAGGCGGACATCGTGTCCGTTTTCACGCAGTCCCTTCACTTGATAGTGAATCTTCTTGCTGATACCGCTATAGTCGGAAAATCCGTGGTAAACGAGGAAGAGTATCTTCATCCTTATAGTATTTATCTTTGCAAAAGTATAGATTATTTTCGAAAAATCACCATAAAATTTGCATTTTTACACTTTTAGTAGTACCTTTACCGCCATGAAAGACAAAGAAACGATGCGAGAACGGCTGAAAGCAAGTCCACAATTGAAACATCTGTTGGACTGTATCATCATGAACCAACGGGATGCACGCCCCCGATGGTACATCAGAATACTGGCGCCTCTCTATCAACATCGTGGTCGCAGTTCGAAGATATACAGTAGTGTGAGGATGGACACCCCACCCTACCGAAAGTTTTCGCTTGGCAAGAATAGTGTGATAGAATCGTTCTGCTGTATCAACAATGCTGTAGGCGACGTCAGTATTGGTAATCACACGCGCATCGGGCTTCATTGCACAGTAATCGGCCCTGTAGCAATCGGCAATCATGTCAATCTGGCACAAGGCATCACCGTAACTGCGCTCAACCATAATTTCGCAGACACCAATCTACGTATTGATGCGCAAGGTATCAGCACACAACCTATTATTATCGGCGATGACGTATGGATTGGCGCCAATGCCGTCATCCTCCCTGGTGTTTCCATCGGTTGCCATTCGGTTGTTGCAGCAGGTGCTGTGGTCAGCAAAGATGTGCCCGACCATTGCGTCGTGGCTGGTGTTCCAGCAAGAATTATCAAGAGACTGGACTAAATAATATTTGAGAACTATTTCCCCATATAAGGACTGTGAGATGATGAGAATTGGTATTGAAGCGCAACGAATATTCCGCAAGAACAAACACGGCATGGATTTCGTGGTTCTTCAAGAGATTAAAGAACTGCAAAAGATGGATACCCCACATGAGTATTTTGTCTTTGTCAAACCTGGCGTTGATCGCTGTATAGAGAGTTCTGAACATGTTCACATCATCGAAGTCAATTGTCCGTCCTATCCGCTTTGGGAACAATGGGCTTTACCACGTGCTGCAAGAAAAGCAGGTGTAGATATTTTGCATTGCACAAGCAATACGGCACCTATCTGGTGCGACATTCCATTGGTGCTGACGCTGCACGACATCATCTTTCTGGAGCCACGCGACAAAAAGAATAAATCGCTCTATCAAAACCTGGGTTATTTCTACCGCCGATGGAATGTGCCTCGCATTCTGAAGAAATGTCGCCGCATCATTACGGTATCTGATTTTGAATTAGGCAATATCAAACAGAAACTTCAACTGCCCGACAGCCAGTTGAAGATGATTTATAACGGTTACAACGAGTGGTTTCGTCCTATAGAAAGTGACAAACAACAATACAGAAAATATATTGCCGATGCTGGCTATTTCTTCTTCCTTGGCAATACCGATCCGAAAAAGAATACGGAACGCACGCTTGTGGCTTATGCCAAATATCTGGAACTATCAGAAGTGAAACGTCCTTTGCTTATGGCTGATCTTGACCAAGAATATCTCAATGGCATCATCGAGCGCAACGGCATAGAGGCTATCCGTGACCACATCGTGATACCTGGATACATTATCAATAGCGATTTACCTTATATCTACAATAATGCCTTTGCATTTCTCTACACATCATTGCGTGAGAGTTTCGGCATTCCTTTGCTTGAAGCCATGGCTTGTGGCACACCTGTTATCACATCAAACAAATCTTCCATGCCTGAAATAGCTGGTCATGACGCCATTCTTATTAACCCTGAAAGTAGTGATGAGATTGCGTTGAAGATGTTGCAACTGGAACGTGATACAGACTTCTACCAACGACAGAAGGCTGTAGGACTGGAGAGAGCCAAACTCTTCTCATGGCGCAAGACGACAGAAAACCTGCTTCGTCTTTATGAAGAGGTGTATAAGGAAATAAAATAAGTATGTTTGATTGGTCGCTAATCAAATAGACTAAGCGAAAGATCTTGCTGTTGAGGTTTCTCATCTTCGGCTTCCTCGATGTTTTCATGCTCTTGAAATTCGAGCATGAGTTGTCGGGCATCTGCCGAACCTTTGGTATTGAGACGATAATAACCTCTGCGTTCTGTTCTCTCTATGAGCGACAAAGACGATCGTGAATTGCGTAAGAGATACTGTTGTACATAGGTGCGTATTTCCTCAAAGTCGGGAGATACAAAAAACGACACATTCATATTAAAGACGTGTCTTGCTATGGTTTGAACCGAAATGCCGCGCTCGCCAGCTTCAGTCAATATATGTAGAATCTGTTGGTCGTATGTCATTTGTTAGGAAAGAAAAAGCCGATAAGCGAAAAACTTACCGGCCTCTTCTATAGTTTCATATTGGATTATGCCAATGTGATTTTGTCTTCAGCCGAAACGAGCTTACCCTCTTTGAAGAGCCATCCCAGACCGAGGAGAGTTTCCTCTTCGCTGATTTTAGCAGCTTTGGCAATTTCCTTAACGGTCAGAGCCTTTTCTGCAGCAGCGAGTGCCTGATATACATCACCAGCCTTGAAGCCGATATTCTCTGCATTGACTACTACTTCAGCAACCTTCTTGGCTGCGGGTTTCTTTACGGCTGCCTTTTTAGGCTCAGCAACTTTAGCAGTTGCAGTTGCCTTCTTTGTTGTTTTTTTCTCTGTCATAGTTACGTTAAATAATACACTATTCAATATCTTTCCCTAACATTCCGTTGCAAATTTAGGTAAAATCTTATAATATATTAACGTATTAACACGAAATTTACACTTTTACCGCTTTATTCTTGACGTAGGTCAATAGACAGGTTAAGTTCTTCTAACTGTTTGGCATCAAGCTCACCCGGTGCGTCGAGCATCACATCGCGTCCGCTATTATTCTTTGGGAAAGCGATGCAGTCGCGGATGGAATCGAGTCCTGCCATAATGCTTACGAAGCGGTCGAGACCGAAGGCAAGTCCTGCATGAGGGGGTGCGCCATACTTGAAGGCATTGATGAGGAAGCCAAACTGTGCCATTGCCTTTTCGGGTGTGAAGCCCAAAATCTGGAACATTTTCTTCTGAAGTTTACCATCATGGATACGGAGTGAACCTCCACCGACTTCGATGCCGTTGCAGACAAAGTCGTAGGCCACCGCACGCACACGTTCTGGATGTTCATCAAGCAAGGGGATGTCGTCTGGATTAGGCAATGTGAATGGGTGGTGAGTTGCCATGAGGCGCTGTTCTTCATCGCTCCATTCAAAGAGTGGGAAATCGACAATCCACAGACACTCAAACTTGTTTTTATCGCGCAGTCCGAGGCGGTCGCCCATCTCCAAGCGTAGTGTACAGAGTTGTACGCGAGTCTTATTGGCATTGTCACCACTGAGGATGAGTACGAGGTCGCCATCTTTTGCACCTGTCTTTTCTTTGAGCTGTGCCCATACTTCAGGAGTATAGAACTTGTCTATGCTGCTCTTGACAGTACCGTCGGCATTGTATTTCACATAAACCAATCCCTTGGCGCCTACCTGTGGACGTTTCACAAATTCGGTCAGTTGGTCGAGTTGTTTGCGGGTATAGTCAGCGCAACCTGGCACAACAATACCGCCGATATATTCTGCCTCGTTGAATACTGAGAATGAACCAGTTCCTTTGAGCACATCCATCATCTCGACAAATTCCATGCCGAAGCGCAAATCGGGTTTATCGGAACCGAAACGACGCATAGCATCATGCCATGTCATGCGTTGCATCTTAGGAATCTCTACGCCGCGAATTTCTTTAAAGAGATGGCGTGCGAGATCTTCGAATATCTGAAGTACGTCTTCCTGGTCGGCAAACGACATTTCGCAGTCTATCTGTGTGAACTCTGGCTGACGGTCAGCGCGCAAGTCTTCATCGCGGAAACACTTGGCAATCTGAAAATAGCGATCGAATCCACTCACCATCAAGAGCTGTTTCAAGGTCTGTGGACTCTGTGGCAAAGCATAGAACTGACCGGGATTCATACGGCTGGGCACCACGAAGTCACGTGCGCCTTCAGGAGTACTTCCAATAAGTATTGGAGTCTCAACCTCTATAAAGTTCTGATTGTCGAGGAAGTTACGAATCAAGATGGTCATACGGTGACGCAGTTCAAGATTCTTTCTCACAACAGCACGGCGCAGGTCGAGATATCTGTATTTCATGCGGATATCATCTCCACCGTCAGTATTATCTTCAATAGTGAATGGCGGTGTAAGGCTCTCGCTCAACACGTTGAGTTGTTTGGCAAGAATTTCAATATCGCCAGTAGGCATTTTAGAATTCTTCGATTGGCGCTCGCTGACTTTACCCGTCACCTGTATGCACCATTCGCGTCCCATGCGGTTGGCCTGTTCGCAGAGTGCGGCATCAGCCGACTCATCGAATACCAACTGTGTGATTCCGTAGCGGTCGCGCAGGTCAACGAATGTCATACCGCCCATCTTACGTGTTCTTTGTACCCATCCGGCAAGTGTCACTTCGCTGCCGGCATCAGTGAGTCTAAGCTCACCGCAAGTTTTTGTTCTGTACATTATCTTACGTTTTTTATTCTTTCTTTTAGTTTGCAAAGGTACGAATAAGTGAGCGAAATGCAAAAGGAAAACCCGTTTTTCTTTTCATTTCCGAACGAGAGTACCTAAGATGCGTAGCATCAAAGGTACGAATAAGTGAGCAGAATACAAAAAGAAAAAAGCAATTTTCTTTTTTATTCTCGAACGCAAGTACCTTGGACTATAAGTCAAAGGTACGAATAAGTGAGCAGAATACAAAAAGAAAAAAGCAATTTTCTTTTTTATTCTCGAACGCAAGTACCTAAGCGACTATGACGCAGATGTACGAATTTTTCTCTTTCAAACTACCTATTGGCTACTACAAAGGCCATTTATACCTTATTCTTTCGGGATGCGTTCGGGATGCGTTCGGGATGCGTTCGGGATGCAATCATCAGTACAAACAGATAGAATTTGATAGTTACTCACCTGAAAGACATCAGTTAAAAATACAAAAAAACTATCTGGTTTTTGCATATGTATCAAGAAAAAGCCATACTTTTGTATCGTTTTTAAGAACAAAGAAAGGAAAGAACATGAAAAAAATGATACTTATGGCCTTGATGCTCGTATGCGGAATGGCCACGATGATGGCTCAGAAACCTGCTGAAATCAAGTTTGAGAAACTCACCCACAACTTTGGCACTTTCTCTGAAAAGAATCCAAAAGTGACTTGCACCTTCTCCTACACCAACGTAGGCGAGAAGCCACTTGTCATCAATCAGGCCATTGCCTCATGTGGCTGTACCGTTCCTGAATACACCAAGACTCCCATTCAGCCCGGTGGAAAAGGTACGATCAAGGTGACATACAATGGCGAAGGAAAATTCCCTGGACACTTCAAAAAGACCATCACTATCCGCACAAATGGTGCTATAGAGATGACTCGTCTTTATATTGAAGGTGACATGACAGAATAATACCTATTAAGAAATTATAATATGAAACCGGTCTGTTTGCATCAAGTAAACAGACCGGTTTTTTATTTGAGACATAACTGAGACCCAACACCTCATAAATCCATCTCTCAAACGCTACATTATTTCAATCACGACGCTACCTTATCTTGAGAGCATCATTCCAATATCCGTCACACCACGAAACAGACTTCGAAAGACAAAGCAAAAGACATACCGAAGTAATGGTCTGCATACAAAGACTCCCCGACAAATTACTGTCGAGGAGTCTTTGTATGGGTATCGAATGCAGAATCAGAACGAATAGTTCAGACCCAACGAGCAATATTCCTGGAATTGAAAATAGCCAAGTTTGTCGTCGCGCTTGCCAGAATCGTCGAAGCGAGGATAAAGGAAAAGGTTGGCTGAGATATACTTGCTCACCTGAAACCGGAATTGGTTTTCCCATTCCATCAATCCACGATGATAAGAGGTATAATAGTAAAGACGACTCTTCCACGTCACTTGGTCGGTAATCGTCCACTTCACATCACCAGTAAACTGCGAACCGAAATCCTCCTTAGTATGGTGACCACCAAGTTTATAACGGTCCAACAAGGTATTGCGTGCTACATAGCGGAAGTTGAACGAGAGGGGCGAGAAGTTGAGCGAACCTGTCAATTTTCCATTAAGCGCCTTCAGCTTATATTCCATACCGACACCAAGGTTGAGATCGAAAGGCGACATGAAGTCGGAATAGGTAAACTCATCGTTGGATTTCAGTCCTCTAGCAAACTGCGTATAAGCCAGCAACTGCAAGGTATAATACCATTTTTTCGATGCTTGCAGTCCGAGTTTACTGGTCAGACGAAGCAGGTCGTTGTTGGCTTTAAACTTATGCAACGTATCAGAGCGAGAGGTTTGGAAACCTAATTTCATCTCCAACTTGTTTGAAAAAGTTATCTTATCCTTGTCGTTATAGTTCATCTCAAGGGTAACAGCTCCTACTGCCGAGTAGTTGCTCTCACCACCTTTATGCCAGTTGTCCGACACATAGTTTTGCAGGAATTGCAGATAGCCTTCGCCTTTAAACTTCCAGAAGTTAGGCTTCGTAACTACCAGTCCGATGGGCACAGCCTCTGGTTCTTCTGGCTGCAACTCAACTTTTCGTGTAAGATCTACCTTCTGCTTCACTTCCTTGTTGACATCCTCTCGTAGCGTTCCAGCTTTCTTCAAACGTGTCTCGTTATTCTTCACCAAGTCTGGACGCTTCATATAGAGTTTGAGCATAGCTTTGTCAACAGCCTCTGCTACTTCGTCACCTTTCTCTCCATCAAGCGACAACTGACGCTTCACACCTGAGTGATAGAATGTTGTAGGAGCAAAAAGGCGATAATAGCGCCCATCGGTCGATTCGCTATGCAGGCTATCGTTCACTCGCCGCACTTCTTCAAGCTGTTGCTTGAGTAATGCCAGCGAGTCGGCATATTGCTTCACAATCAAAGCGGTATCGGCACTTGCCCTACCACTTTTAGTCAATCTGCGCTGGGCCATAGACTGTGTGGCAGTCAGCAGAGTAAACAATAGAAGTAACAGATACTTGTATTTCATCATTATCAAATATTTCGGATGCAAAGATACGAAATAAATCTCAAATCATATCCTAATACCCATATTTATTTCGCCATACCGATGTTGCACACCCATAGATAGCGTTATAGATGTATCGGGAATAAGCATGGATAGTTTGACACTTGCGTTCAAAAATGAAAGAAAAACAAAATATCCTTTAGCATTTCGCTCACTTATGCGTACCTCTGCGACGTTGTCGCTTAGGTACTAGCGTTCGAGAATACAAAAGAAAAGAAAAGTTTTCTTTTGTATTCTGCTCACTTATTCGTACCTTTGCACCTTGTATTAATAATTATACTTATATTATTACATATGACACACACAAAATACATTTTCGTCACGGGTGGCGTAGTATCGTCACTGGGAAAGGGCATTATCTCTTCATCAATAGGAAAGCTTTTACAAGCCCGTGGCTACAACATCACTATTCAAAAGTTTGACCCATACATCAACATCGATCCGGGCACGCTGAATCCCTATGAACACGGAGAATGCTATGTTACGGTAGATGGTATGGAAACCGACCTCGACCTCGGACACTACGAACGGTTCACAGGCATTCAGACTACCAAGGCCAACTCGCTGACAACAGGACGAATCTACAAAGCTGTCATCGACAAAGAGCGCCACGGAGACTATCTGGGAAAAACCATTCAGGTGGTACCACACATCACCGACGAGATTAAGAGAAACGTCAAACTGCTGGGAGAAAAGTACCACTACGATTTCGTCATCACAGAAATTGGCGGAACCATCGGCGACATCGAGAGTGCTCCATTCATGGAAGCCATCCGACAGCTGAGGTGGGAATTGGGAAAGAATGCCATCAACGTGCACCTGACCTACGTACCCTATCTGAGAGCAGCAGGGGAACTCAAAACCAAGCCAACCCAGCATTCAGTAAAAGAACTACAGAGCGTGGGCATACAGCCCGACATCCTCGTGCTCCGCACAGAGAAACATCTGAGCGATGAGATACGCCATAAAGTGGCTGCCTTCTGTAACGTCGATTACGACTGCGTCATACAGAGCGAAGACCTACCCAGCATCTATGAAGTGCCGGTCAACATGCAAAACCAAGGCATCGACACCGCCATTCTTCGCAAGATGAACATGGAGGTCGGTCCCACTCCAGAACTCGGACCATGGAAAAGTTTCCTCGACCGACGCAACAAAGCCACAAAAGAAGTACACATCGGACTGGTGGGAAAATACGACTTGCAGGATGCATACAAGAGCATTCGCGAAAGTCTCTCGCAAGCAGGAGTATATAACGACCACAAGACTGTGCTGACATTCATCAACTCGGAAGACATTACAGAAGATAATGTGGCACAAAAACTGGCAGGTCAAGACGGTATCGTCATCTGTCCGGGATTCGGCCACCGCGGCATAGAGGGCAAAATCATAGCTGCCCACTACACCCGCACACACGATATCCCCACCTTCGGCATCTGCCTCGGCATGCAGATGATGGTCATCGAATTTGCACGCAACGTGTTAGGCTATACTGATGCCAACAGCAAGGAGATGGACGAAAAGACACCACACAACGTGATTGACATCATGGAAGAACAGAAAGACATCACCAACATGGGCGGAACCATGCGACTCGGTGCATTCGACTGCATCCTGCGTCAAGGATCACACGTCTTCAACATCTATCAGAAAGAACACATACAGGAGCGTCACCGCCACCGCTATGAGTTCAATAGTGACTATATCAAGGAATATGAGCAAAAAGGCATGCAATGTGTAGGCCGAAACCCAGAAAGCAATCTCGTGGAGATAGTAGAAATACCAGAGCTCAAATGGTACATCGGAACACAGTTCCACCCAGAATACCAATCGACCGTGCTCCATCCACATCCGCTCTTCCTTGATTTCATAAAAACAGCAATAATAAATAAATAAAAAATAATCAGAAAGAACAAAACAACAAGAAATGAACAAGAACACCATCATCGGTTTCATCCTCATCGCAGTCGTGCTGATAGGGTTCAGTTGGTACAACAGTCCCTCGCAAGAGCAGATCGAAGCCGCACGTCAACAAGACTCCATCGCCAATGCACTCCAGGACAAGGCTAAAAAGGCCGCTGCCCAAGAAACTATCAACAAAAAGCAACAGGAGAAGGCGCTGGCTGCCGACACTACGGCACTCTTCTACCCTGCCCTTAACGGCAAATCAAAACAGGTTACTCTGAAAAACAACAAACTCGAACTGACACTTGACACCAAAGGTGGCGTAGTGCGCAAGGCTCGTATTCTCGGTTTCAAAGACCTCAATGGCGCTAAAGACCTCACACTCTTCGATGCCAAGGACCAAAACCTCAACTTCCTGTTTGCAGGCAAAGAGGACAACATCGTAACTGCCGACCTCTACTTCGTTCCATCAGAACAAACTGACTCGACCGTTACCATGACAGCCACAGCCAGCAATGGCGGACAGCTCATCATGAAATACAGACTCGGCAACGACTACATGCTCCACTTCTCACTTCAAGCTCAAGGACTGGCAAAAGCCTTCGCACCTACCTATAAGGAGATGGAGATTGAATGGACTGACCATTGCCGCCAGCACGAGAAGGGACACTCCTTTGAGAATCGCTACACCTCTATCTTCTATAAAGAGAGCAAAGGTAGCACCGACAATCTCTCCGAGTCGGGTGATAAGTCAAAAACCATTGAGGAAGAACTCGACTGGGTGGCTTTCCGCAACCAGTTCTTCAGCGTTGCTTTCATTTCTAAAGACAACTTCTCGGCTAATGCTGCACTCTCCAGCATCTCACAGGAGAAAGGCACCAACTATCTGAAACAGTTTGATGCAAAACTCAAGACTGCATTCGATCCAACAGGTGTCAAGGTCTCTGAGTTTGAAATGTATATTGGTCCCAACAATTTCCGCCTCATACAGAGTGTAGAAGCACAAAGCCAGTTTGGCAAAGACCTCGACCTCGAACAGCTCGTCAACCTCGGATGGACACTCTTCCGCTGGATCAACCGTTGGTTCACGCTCTATGTCTTCGACTTCCTGGCAAGCCTCGGCTTCAGTATGGGTGTCGTGCTGATTCTCATCACCATCATCCTCAAGGTTATTACCTATCCTATGGTGAAGAAGAGCTACATGTCATCTGCCAAGATGCGCGTGCTCAAACCCAAACTCGAAGAGGCTACCAAGCAGTATGACAAGCCGGAAGACCAGATGAAGAAACAACAGGAGATGATGTCGCTCTACTCCAAATATGGTGTAAGCCCAATGGGTGGATGTCTCCCCATGATTATCCAAATGCCAATCTGGATTGCCATGTTCTGGTTTGTTCCAAATGCCATTCAACTGCGTGGACAGAGCTTCCTCTGGATGGACGATCTCTCTACCTACGACCCCATTTTTGAATGGGGCACCAATATCTGGGGTATCGGCGACCACCTCTCACTCACCTGTATTCTCTTCTGTGCCGCACAGCTCATCTACACATGGATTTCTATGCGCCAACAGCGTGACCAGATGGTTGGACAGCAGGCAGAGCAGATGAAGATGATGCAATGGATGATGTACATCATGCCGCTCATGTTCTTCTTTATCTTCAACGACTACTCCAGCGGTCTTAACTTCTATTACTTCATCTCGCTGTTCTTCTCTGCCAGCATCATGTGGCTGCTCCGCAAAACCACTAACGACGAGAAACTCCTCGCCATACTGGAAGCCAACTATCAGGCCAACAAGAACAATCCTAAGAAACAAAGTGGACTGGCTGCACGTCTGGAAGCACTACAAAAGCAACAGGAAGAACTGCAACGCCAGCGCAACAATCTCCACAAGAAATAACAAGATCGCTAATATCATGACAATAGGTTTCGACAACGATAAATACCTCAAAATACAGTCAGAACACATTCGCGAGCGTATCGCCAAGTTCGATGGTAAACTCTACCTCGAACTCGGCGGTAAGCTGTTCGACGACCATCATGCCTCACGAGTTTTGCCTGGCTTCAAGCCCGACAGCAAACTCCGCATGTTTGGACAACTGCGCGATAGTTTGGAAATAGTCATCGTCATCAGCGCTGATGACATTGAGAAAAACAAGGTGCGTGCCGACCTCGGCATTACCTACGATGAAGATGTGCTCCGACTGCGCGACGAATTTATGAGCCGCGACTTCATGGTCGGCTCAGTAGTTATCACCCACTACGACGGACAGCGTGCTGCAGATGCCTTCCGCCATCGCTTGGAACGTCTCGGCATCAAATCCTACGTACACTATCTCATCGATGGTTATCCACATGATGTGGCACTCATCGCCTCGGACGAAGGATTCGGCAAAAACGATTTCGTAGAGACTGAACGCCCACTCGTCATCGTCACAGCTCCTGGACCCGGAAGCGGTAAGATGGCGGTATGCCTCAGCCAACTCTATGGCGAGAACAAACGTGGTGTTCATGCCGGATATGCTAAGTTTGAAACATTCCCTGTATGGAATCTGCCGCTGAAACATCCTGTCAACATCGCCTACGAGGCTGCTACCGCCGACCTCAACGATGTCAACATGATCGACCCCTTCCACATGGAAGCCTACGGCAAAGTGGCTATCAACTACAATCGCGACATAGAAATATTCCCTGTGCTCAATGCGCTCTTCGAAGGAATCTATGGCGAGAACCCCTACAAATCACCCACAGACATGGGTGTCAATATGGTAGGCTTCTGCATTTCCGACGACGAAGTGTGCTGTCAAGCATCAAAGGATGAAATCATACGTCGCTACTATGCTGCTACCAACAAACTGGCTGATGGTGCCGACAATGAAAACGAGGTAAACAAAATCCTGATGCTCTTCAATCAGGCTAAGATTACCACAGCCACCCGCAAAACTACCGTGGCTGCTGCTAAATACAAAGCAGAAACAGGACACACCTCAGCAGCCATCGAACTCCATGACGGTACGATCATCACCGCCAAGTCGAGTCCGTTGCTCGGATGTTGCGCCGCACTAATCCTCAATGCCACTAAATATCTGGCTGGCATCAACCACGAGGTGAAACTCATCCCACAAAGCATGATAGAACCCATTCAAAAGACTAAGACCGAATTCCTCGGAGCAAGAAACCCACGTCTGCACACCGATGAGGTACTCGTGGCGCTCTCCGTACTTTCGGAAAACGATGAGAACTGTCGCCGCGCATTAGAGCAATTGCCACAGTTGCGCGACTGTCAAGTTCACAGCACCGTCATGCTCAGCGAAGTAGATCGAAAGATTTTCAAGAAACTGGGATGCGGACTGACATGCGATCCTATCAAGAAAAAATAGCTAAGAATTGTAATCTATGAACAAACTAATTACACTTGTCGCCACCGCTCTGCTCATCATAGGCGCTGGGACAGCAAAAGCACAAGACAACGTGAACATTGGAAAAAGCAACATCAAGCTCAACAGCCGGATGATGACTCCCGAAGCTCTTTGGGCCATGGGACGCATTGGCGGTGTGGCTGCATCACCCAACGGCAGTCAGGTGGTCTATCAAGTAGGCTACTACAGCGTGAAGCAAAACAAAGGCCATCAGGTCATCTGCATCATGAATGCCGACGGTAGCCATCAACGCCAGCTCACCACCAGCAGCAAAAGCGAGACAGATCCCGTATGGCTTAATGCCGAAACCATTGCGTTCAACTGTGGCGGAGAAATCTGGACCATGAAAGCCGACGGTAGCGATCGCCAACAACTGACTAAGACTGGGGGCAAGGTAGAAGGCTTCAAATTCTCACCCGACGGAACGAAAGTCATCCTCATACAGTCGATTCCTTTCCACGAAATCATCAAGAAGAATCCCGACGACCTGCCTTTGGCTACAGGACGCCGCGTTACCGACTTGATGTACCGCCATTGGGATCATTACGTAGAGAGCATCCAGCATCCTTTCTTAGCAGAAGTGACTGCTGAAGGAGTTGGACAGGGTATAGATATTCTTGAAGGCGAACCTTTCGAATGTCCTATGGAACCATTCGGTGGTATTGAACAGTTGGCATGGAGTCCCGATTCGAAGACCATTGCCTATACTTGCCGCAAGAAAATCGGCATGGAATATGCTACTTCGACCGACTCTGATATCTTCCTTTATAATATAGGTACGCGCGAGACACGCAACCTCTGCAAACCTGCCGACTGGAAACAGCCTGCAACCGACATGACCCACACCCGTACGGATCAGGCTGTCAATGCAGACCCTAATGCCAATACTGGCTACGACCAGAATCCTATGTTCTCGCCAGACGGTAAATATATTGCTTGGCAGTCGATGCCTCGCGATGGCTATGAGTCTGACCTTAACCGCATCTGTGTCTATTCGCTCGAAACCGGCACCAAGCAGTACGTTGCCCACAACTCAGATATCGATGCCTTCTGCTGGGCTCCTGCAAAAGACAAAACTGCCATGCTCTATTTCATCAGCGTATGGCATGGTTGCAAGAACATGTATCGTGTAGATCGCAAAGGCGTGGTAAGTCAGCTGACCGACCACTGGTCTGACTGGACTTCGCTCCAATTGGCCAACGACGGTAAGCGCATCCTCGCTACTCGCCAGAGCATTTCCGCTCCAACAGATATCTACATGGTTACTCCCGGCAAGAACATCGAGAAGACTCAGGTTACCCAGATCAGTCAGGAGAATAAGCAGATTCTCGACCAACTCACCTTCGGTAAGGTGCAACAGCGTTGGGTAAAGACCACCGATAATAAAGAGATGCTCGTATGGGTTATCTTGCCTGCCAACTATGAGGAAGGTAAGAAATATCCCACCCTGCTATTCTGCGAAGGCGGTCCACAGAGTCCCGTATCACAGTTCTGGAGCTACCGCTGGAATTTCCAGATCATGGCTGCCAACGGCTATGTAGTCATCGCACCCAACCGTCGTGGTCTCCCCGGCTTTGGTCAGGAGTGGAAAGAAGAGATTTCTGGCGACTGGACCGGCCAATGCATGGATGACTATCTGTCTGCCATCGATGATGCCGCAAAGAATCTGCCTTTCGTTGACAAAGACCGCTTGGGTTGCGTTGGTGCTTCATTTGGCGGTTTCAGCGTATATTATCTCGCTGGTCACCACAACAAGCGCTTCAAGGCGTTCATCTCACACGATGGTGCTTTCAACCTCGAATCCATGTACACCGACACCGAAGAAGTATTCTTCAGCAATCAGGAGTACGACGATGCTTATTGGAAGAAAGACCGTACCGCTCGTGCCGACAAGACTTATAAGAACTCTCCCCACTTGTTCGTAGATCGATGGGATACCCCCATCCTCTGCATCCACGGCGAGAAAGACTACCGCATTGTTTATAACCAAGGTATGGGTGCCTTCAATGCCGCACGTCTGCGTGGCGTTCCTGCCGAACTGCTCATCTTCCCCGATGAGAACCACTGGGTATTGAAACCCCAGAACGGCATTCTGTGGCAGCGCACCTTCTTTGGCTGGCTCGACCGTTGGTTGAAGAAATAATCCGTTGTCCACTCACTCTGCAACAAACAATTATCTAATAAACAAATGACACAAGAAATTCAAAAGACACTGAGAGATTCTGCCGCCATGCGCTGGACAGCCCTTCTGTTGCTTGCCCTCGCCATGTTCTGCAGCTATATCTTTATGGATATTCTCTCGCCCATCAAAGACCTCATGCAGGAGTATCGCGGATGGGACTCTACCGCCTTCGGTACCATGCAGGGTTCGGAGGTATTCCTCAACGTATTCGTATTTTTCCTCATCTTTGCAGGTATCATCCTCGACAAGATGGGTGTGCGCTTCACCGCTGTACTTTCAGCAGCCGTTATGTTGACTGGTGCTATTGTCAAGTGGTACGCTGTGACCGACTATTTCACAGGCAGCAGTCTGGAAGTATGGTTTAATAACAACCTCAACTACATTCCTGTATTCGACGAATTGGGCGTTTCGCCTTTCTATGAGGGAATGCCCGCCTCAGCCAAGTTTGCCGCCTGCGGCTTTATGATCTTCGGCTGTGGTTGCGAAATGGCAGGAATCACCGTGAGCCGCGGTATTGTGAAATGGTTTAAGGGACGCGAAATGGCACTGGCTATGGGTTCTGAGATGGCATTGGCACGTTTGGGTGTTGCCACCTGTATGATTTTCTCTCCCTTCTTTGCCAAGCTCGGTGGTAATATCAGCGTTAGCCGTAGCGTTGCCTTCGGCGTAGTACTGATGTGTATTGCCCTCATCATGACCATCGTTTATTTCTTCATGGATAAGAAACTCGACAGTCAGACTGGTGAGGCAGAAGAGAAAGACGATCCATTCAAGATTAGCGATCTGGGACAGATTCTCACGTCAAGCGGTTTCTGGCTCGTTGCCCTGTTGTGTGTGCTCTACTATTCAGCTATCTTCCCCTTCCAGAAGTATGCGGTAAACATGCTGCAGTGTAACCTCACCCTCGTTGAACCTTCACAGGATTCGTTTTGGGCAAGTTCTTCTGTAACCATCGTACAGTATGTTATCATGCTCATCGTAGCTGCTGCAGGTTTTGCCAGCAATTTCCAAAAGGTAAAGAGGAACCAGTTTATCCTGCTCGCCTTTTCAATTATCTCGCTCATAACCTATTGTTACATGGGTTACATGCGTCAGTCGGCAGAGAGTATCTTCGCTGTATTCCCACTGTTGGCAGTACTCATCACCCCAATCCTCGGCAGTTATGTTGACCACAAGGGTAAGGCAGCTTCTATGTTGATACTCGGTTCGGTATTGCTTATCGCTTGCCACCTGACCTTTGCCTTCATTCTGCCTTTGTTCAAGGATAGCGCTGTGGGTGGTATCATCATTGCCTACGCTACTATTCTGGTATTGGGAAGTTCGTTCTCGCTGGTTCCTGCTTCATTGTGGCCCAGTGTGCCCAAACTGGTTGATGCTAAGGTTATCGGTTCTGCCTATGCGTTGATCTTCTGGATTCAGAACATCGGTTTGTGGCTGTTCCCCTTGCTCATCGGTAAGGTGCTCGACAAGTCTAATCCGGGTGTTACCGATCCTACAAAGTTCGACTACACCGCTCCCCTCATCATGTTGGCAAGTCTTGGCGTTGCAGCCCTGTTGCTCGGTTTCGTGCTGAAGGCTGTTGACAAGAAGAAAGGTCTGGGACTGGAAGAACCCAACATCAAGTAATTGCAATTGATAACTCAATGCAACATACCCATTCGGGGACTCACCATGAGGTTGAGTCCCCGAATTTCGTTTATCTCAATGTGATATTATTCCATTTCATAGTAATCATTACAAAAGAGCATGAACTTCGCTTTATGACGCAATTATATTTACACGCGTAAAGCGTTACAATATTACAGTTTTCAAAAAGCTAAAACAATGGTTTTAGAGTGTATTTTTTCGATTTTTAGCCTATAAACAGCAGAAAAATTCGTTTTCTATTTTTGTAATAACACAATTGCTCGAAGTTCTTGTTTAGATTGAGTCGCCATTCCCCACTTAATCCTCAATTCACCTGGTACAGATTCAATCCAGTCACTAAATGGCTTTAGTTCCTCCATCAGTAAAGGGCGGTCTTCTGGGAAGAATAAAAATATCAGAGCATGACTGAATGGCTCATACTTCTTGGTGTTTACGATTATCAGATCCATCAGCAATTCCATCCTTTTCTTCATTGATGCATCTACAGAAGCATTATAAGCATGGATTTCACCTCCTTCCTGAAACAAGTCTCTCACATCGTTAGCATCTATTTTGACGATACTATTGCGCGAGTCAAGCACCTCTCTAATTAACGATTCATCATTTGTATTCATTCTATTTGTGGATTTCAATGTTGATTTCTGTCTCAAACTCACGCACATAGACGAAGTCTGTAATTGCGAACTCCATGTGTTCATAGAGGTTGTGGAAGGCACTTGTAAGGTGCAAATCCTTAGTGAGTTCTCTGTCGAGTCCTTCATTCCAATTATTATAACCATCATCCATTCCAATGAAGCTTTCAAATGATTCGTCATTGCGAGGAAGGGAGAGACTTGTCAGCGAAACACCATCGTCATATAATTTGTTCCAACCAGCGTCACAGATGGCATTCCACAAATCTTGCCTATCATCACCTTGGACGGGATGAAGTTTCGGATAGTCGTAACTAAGATAGCATTTTGCCTCGATCTCGGCACCCTTGAAATCCTCATTGTCTTTGATGCTGTTCCAGATACGATGTGCCCTGTCATATAGTTCCCACAGAGCGTCAGTCATGGCATCATTGAATGCGATGATGTCTGGGAGTATTTCTTCCTGATTGGCAAGAACCCTTTCGTTTATCATATCCTTTCGTAAGGACAACAAACAGTCACAATCTGGATAATCACATGGGGATTTGTCGTACTTCCAAAGAATTTCATGCTCAATGCATTGAATGTCGTAATCGTTAATGTCAATCATATTGCTACTTGTTTTTGATTATATTATTGATTCGTCTCCAAAAATTATTAAATCCAAGAACACGTTCCTTTTCTGTTGATGTAACAGCGATGTCAAGTAACGTCATTAACAATATTTCCATATAGCTCTTTTGTGGAACATATTGCTGTCGAACATATATGTCCATATATGCTTCTATTTTTTGGCTGACATTCTCAGCAGCTTTAATATAAAGTTGTTCCTCATTTTCTGGAACATACACATCAATATCCCATTCATATATATGGATTTTTAAATGTTTCTTTTCTTTATTCTTGAATAATTTTCTCATATTGCACTGTGTGATGTTTAATTCTGAGTGCAAAGAAAACCAAGACCTCCGCCAACTGGTGGCAGAGGTCTTGGAAAAATGCTGTTATTAACAAAAAAACTATGCTATTGGGTCTGGACAGAACTCTCTACGCTTGCAGGTCTTACAGAATTTACCCATCCATACTTCATCGAACTGATCCATTGCTTGTTCAACAATTTCTGTGTCATCTGTAAGGATGCCTGCCTCAAAGTTGCGAGTAGTTTCAGCCTTCATACCAATTCCCGCCCCCGTGAGGTTAGCACTTCCGATATACACTTCCTTGCCATCAAAGACAAGCATCTTGAAATGAACACGCGGACAAAGCACACGCTCTAAGCGATCATAGAGCACAGGATATTTGTCAAAGTCCTCCCGAAAGTTCGGACCAGGTTCTTTAGCATGAATTAGGCGTACCTCCAAGCCACGCCTAATAAGTTGGGCAATGAGAGCCAGAAATGGCTTCTTCTCTTTGCCCACTTCCACATAAAGGTCTTTAATATCAGCAGTTCCTATCCAAAGCATATGCTTCACGAGTTGTACTCGTGAAAGAACCTATTTATAGTGGGAAGTGTCGGAGATATAGGTGAGCATTAGCTATTTTTTCTATTATGGTGTATTTTACTGTATTCCTTCAAATTGCCATAGTTACTATTGTTTCATTTTTAATTGATATTCTAAAAACTCTCTATAATGATATATAACACCACTATCATAGAAGTCGCGGGAAGTTTTTCTATCGCTCGGATGATATGAAAAGAATATCAGTGTACCTGTCGATGTATGTAAACGCATTTCTTGGTGCCCTTCAATGGTTATGAGTTCCTCTTGTGGATATAATTTGTTGATAGCAAAGTCATATATAGGTCCTCCAGCACATACTATCATTGTCGGTGACAGTATTTCTATTTCACGTATGAGGAAATCCCCATAGTCAGCAAGATGTTGCTTAAGTTTTTTGTCTTCGAGTTTTCCTCCACCTGGTTGTTTTTTACATTCAACAATTGCGAAAGGTTGGGTATTGAAAAAATCTTTTACTTCGTCAAAATGCTTTATGACCTCATCATACCACCAGGGGTTGTCTTTGTCGGCCTTTGACAATCCCCAAAGGAGATATGCGAGATTTCTAATAAAACGAGGAGATAAATTTCTATTAGCCTCCTTTATCTTCAGTTGGCTTTCGGTCTTGTCATTTACTGTATCTATCAACCACTCACGGATGTCTTCATCCCACTTCTCTATTCCTTGTTGATTCTGATCTTTCAACAAAAACAAGACACGCTTTGATGAAGAAAACCAAAAGTCCTCATTTTGCTCATTGGGTAAACTGTTATACATCAGTCCATCCCTCGTGAAATGGGACGTATTGTCATTCGCCTTCATTTTGGATTCCCACTCTGCAAAAAGGACATTTAACTCATGTTCAATACTCCTGTTCATGGACAATAAGTATTTTCATTCAAAACGAAACGTACAAGCATTATTCGGTAAAAACTGCTACGGCAATAGACCTTTTTCTTTTGCAGCATGGTAAAGTGAAGTGAACCTTTCAACTCCTTTTTGGGTAGTATACCATGCTATAAACTCTTTGTTATCCGCTTGGAACTTATTGATTCCTGCTCCTGTGATTAACGTCTCAACACATTTGTACAATTCGGGATTTTCATCTTTTTTATATGTGGTGTATTGAAATCCCCAGTATGGTAGATGATTAGGAGAATCGTAACCATCCCATACCCCTAACCAAACTTTATTATTGAGTTGTACACCAAAAGAATGATCGTCTTGTGAGAGTTTTATGCAGAGTAGTTCTTCTATCTGCCGTTGCCACTCTCTCATCATCTTGTGTGACAGTTCTTTTCTCAGTTCTATTTTGAGACTATCTATAGCACTGAGAAGTTCCTGCGTTTTGTTATACTGACTGTCAAGAGCTGACAGTTGTTCTTCCAACGGACTGTTGTCCACTTGAAGTTCCTTTAACAGGAAATCCTTAATTTCGTTGTTCATGTCTATATCTAATGAAGTTGTGTGAAATTTATTCTCTAAAAAATCTATATACTGATCTAATGCACTGACGATATGTGGCTCATTGCTAACTGATATACCGCGAAGCCAATCTGTGACATCGTATTTGTATGAGAGTACGTTATAGTGGTCGTTGCCCAGTTCTTCAAATACGTTGTTTTCATTGTTTTCATCACAGAGAGAATATTCTGAGGGAGGATTGTGATTAGTGGGATTCAAGTATAGCACATATATTTGGGACAAGGAGTAACCATACTTTTCTATGGCAATCTCGTGTACGTATCTGTAAACTTGACAGTTTTGCTCTACTGCTGCATTTACCTTGTTCTCTACTATCACAAAGATGTCTTTACCTTTGAGGGCAACGTCAACTCTGTCTGTTTCAGCTGTAACCTCCATGTAATTAAGATTTAAGCCAAGAAACTGTTCCATAAAAGAACTCTGAATAACTGGATGCCTGAGCATGTCTGCAAGTACAAGGCTATGTCCTGTTTCCTTAAATCTCCCCTGACATGCCGCCTCTATGACATTGAGATGAAACGGGCGGCGAGACAAATGCCTTGCAACTATATCAGATACTTGACAGCCACATTTGATTCCCATTTTCATGCCATCAAGTTTATACTGAAATATATCTTTGCTAAGTTGTAGTGTTTTAATCATTTTCTATATTGAATGATAGTTACAATATTTCTCTTGCAATCCATGCACATGCCTCTGCGTCTGCAAGTGCGTGATGATGATTATCCATGTTGAAACCACAAGCCGCTGCCACAGTCTGAAGCTGATGGTTCTCTAAATCAGGGAGCACTCGCCGTGAAACACAAAGGGTGTCATAGAACTCATAGTCTGGATAATCCATCTGATATACACGGAATACGGCTTTCAGACAGCCCTCATCAAAGGGCTTGTTGTGGGCAACAAGAGGTAAGCCTTCTATCAATGGTTCTATTTGTGACCATACTTTGGGGAACACAGGAGCATCGTCAGTATCTTCATGACAGAGACCATGCACCTGACTGCACCAATAGTTATAATAGTTCGGTTCTGGTTGGATGAGAGAATAGAAGGTATCTACTATCTCACCTTCCCTTACGATGACAATCCCCACAGAACAAACGCTACTGCGCTCATTGTTAGCTGTTTCAAAATCTATTGCAGCAAAATCTTTCATTATTCAGTCCTCCCAAATATTCTCCCACTTATCCTCACACGACTCTGACAGCGGATTGCCAAAGTTGGCATGATTCCTTGATGAAAACTCTGGCTTCCCCTCCAACCAACTGATAGAAATACAAGCAGGAGCAGATAATTCTAAGTTATCGTCTTGGTGCAAAACATTAACATAATACTGGTGCACCAGATAGAGCAAATTGATGAATTGATTACGTGATATGATGAAATAGCGGAATGTATAGCCGCCGTCATTCATCTTAGCAGACACAAAAACATACGGACCTTTTACCATCTGCTTCAAGTAATCTTTGTCGAGAGTTTCTTGTATGCTGAAACCCGCAGGAATATTGTTCTGCACACTCGTTTTAACCTGTATGAGAGATGTTTTTGGCTTCCACCATAGTTCGTCGCTTTCCTTCATATCCGCATTGAGACATACAACATCGATGGACTTGTAATTCTTGATGGTACAATTCGCGTTGAACGCATCCCATCCTTGTTGCATTAATTTTGCAACAATTAATTTTTCTCCAATGGCTCCAATACGAGCCTTGCCAGCTTGGTCTTTTCTTACTTGCTTCTTTTCCATATTGCTATTTCCAATCAAATTCTACTCCCAATATCTCAAGACCTTTATATTTCCAAAACTCCTTGTCGAAGTTGGGCGTATATTTTGCCATAAGGGTCTTTCGATGTTTGTCCTCTTCTGTATCCCTCCATCCGTTGAAACCAATGGTACGTTGATTGACACCTATATAATCGCTTGCATCCAACTGATAGAATACGGTGCCTATGCGTGTCAGCTTAAAATGCCGACGGTTGCAATCTGCCAGTGCCCAGTAATGATTGTCAAGGATAAAGCAATAGTCTCCACTCCCATCTTCGTTGGCAAAAGCGCCTACGGCATAAACATGAGTGCTGTATTCGTTTTCTACAATCTGGGTGACATCACCCGTAAAGATTCTTTCTCCATTGCAATCCTTGAATCCTGTTTGCACACCAGCAAAGATAACTCTGCGAGCGTATCCACGCCCTTCACACTCAACACCAAAGACAGCTTCTACCACATCCTGATTATGGTCTTCTGCATACTTATCGTCTTTCTCCCATACATAGAAGTCATCGCCAAGGAAAAAGAAATTGCCAAAACGGGTATAGCCAAACTTCTTGTTTTCCGAAACATAGCGTACTATTATATCTGGCAGGAATGTGTCAATGCCTGCTCCTATCTCATGCAAATGCTTCTGACAAAGGGATTGCAGAACTTTATCGCTGATAATCATACCTAATTCTCTCATTACTTATCGTCTTTATACTTGTTCCACATTCTCTTAATCTTACCGGCAATCTCTTTGCGGAGCCAGTAGGGTTCAAGTACCTCCATGTCTTCACCATTCCAAAGCAGTTCCTGCTGGAAATCGAACTCTGGACGGAGATTAAAGGTAAAGATGCTATACTCTTCATTGCGCTCTATCTCTTCCTGCGACTCGTGCATCTTCAGGTCACGGATGTAGTTGGCCTGTCCTGCTGATACTTTTAACTTAACAGGTTGGATTTTGACAGACTGTTCGGCAATGATTCCAAAGCAGCCATCAAAGAAATCCTCTGCCGTCCAGTTCTTTGGCATTTCAAAAGTCTCGTCTGTTGCATGAAGATATTTGATACGATCAAGGGAATAGATACGTGGCCCTTTCTCATAATAATAGGAATAAGTGCTACGAGCCACCATGTACCAACGCTGCCGGAACAGTTTTACACAATACGGCTGAACATCGAAGTTATTCTCCTCATCCTTCCAATAACTGTGATAAGTCATGTTTAGCACACGATTTTCCTTCATAGCTTCGACGATGGGCTGAAGGTAATCCTGCCCCGATGGAACATACTCCAAGATGATACGATCTTTGATGCTCTGGCTATTCGCTAAAGCATTGCTAACACAGAATGTGTTGTATAGCCAGGAACGGAGTCCATTTTTACTAATGTCTTCCTCGTTCTCAATGTAATAGCGGTACTCACCACGGTTCTCATTGACTATGCTGATACCGAACATGTCCCAAATGACATAACGCCAATTGTCAAAGGTACGTTTTGGAATATCCACACCTCTACTAATATCCGTATCACGAAGCCACCGTTCATTCAGTTCTTTGAATGAAATCTTACGTCTGCGATAGATGGTTTCTATCACCCATACGTACTTGCTAATCAGGCTTTGCCCTCTATCGTTATTAATCATATTTTATGTTTTTTCTGCAAAATTACTCTAAGGGTACGCCAAGCCGTGGCAGAGGTTGGAGAAAAAGTAGATTTTGTTAAAAATTCATCTACATTCAACCTTTAGGGACATCTAAAGCTCGGAATTGTTCTTGAAGGTTCGTTATCTTTTCCATCAACTCGCCGAAAGTCAGAGGTTGCCCATAAATGAAGCTCTCCTTCATTTCGTTATAGTCAGCTTCGTAAGAGGACATCAGTTCGTCACTTGGTACAATCTGAATAGTGGCAGGTAGCTCTTTGTCGTAATCCACATAACCAACATGATAGAACTTGCGACGATGTTCCACAATCTCATGATAGAGCACCAAATCATTAAGAGCCATTTCTGCGTATGGGGTTTGCATCAGTCTCTCCAAGTCGTAGAAGTGACGTGTCATTCTATGCGTTCTCGGTTCGTCCTTCTGGAACTCTTCACACAAGAGGAAAGCTTTTTCCAAGAAAGTCCTGGCGGGACTGACAGTGCGGATTGTCTGGACAAGGTCGGAATCCACATCTTCATCCTTGAAGGTCTGTTCTATAAGTGATGAAATTCTTCTCATCTCGTAAGGCTCGGACATTGACAACACGCTAATCTCTACTTTAACCGTTGGTATTGCGTATGCGGCTTGGCTATCGTAGAGTGAAGGATATTGAACATAAAGAACAGATGGGTCTTTATCGTGTGGTACCTTTCTTGTCTCGCCATTTTCATTGGTTATGTTATTGTCTGTTAGAACTGTTACGTCAAGTCCCAAATCAGCCAGTTTTTTCATCAACTCGTCCTTAAACTCACCAAACAGAAAGTCTTGCCCTTTCTCTCGAAGATTATGGATTTGTGTATTACTGGTACAGCTCGCACAAGAGAGTTGCTTGACGTTCAAGAAATAGTCACGGATCAACGCCAAGTCTATATCTTCACTGAATCGGTTGATGATGTCCCAGCCTTTACTCAGGCTTGTACCGCCTTTGAACAACAGATACTCAGATACGCTAGTGTGAAACAGCGCATACAATACTGCTGTTACCCACCAGTCCTTCTCAGCAGCAGCTTCATCAATTTGTCTTGCCTCAACTACACCTTGTATCATCGCCTTTCGCTCGTCGAGCGAGAAATCTATCCATTTACTCATTGCTTTATTCCTTTCTTTATAATTTGTCGCATCCATACAGGAGCCAACAATAAATCATATTCTATGGTGTCAGTCTCAGGAGTTTCTGAGAACAATTGTCCAATCCTCGCTTCAACATCCTGAGTGATGTTATGCTCACCAATGTTGCGTAATGCCTGTACCAGTTCTGGCATCAAACGTCCTCGGAATGCAAAGTTCTTAGGTGCCCCATGCTTCAGAGTCACTGTTCGATTCCCTAATTTCAATTTTCGCCCAGACCCAGTAGTCAGAAAAATAGTATTCATGGGTACTTGCGTTGAGAATCCTAAGCGATTAGCGGCTGTGGCTCCAGTTGGTATAACTTTTGCCTTATCTCGTTTAGCAATTTCTTTCACTAATTCGTAAGCCGAAGGGTAAAGGATGCCAAAACGTGTCTTGCGTGGCTTGACATACACACCCTTGGCTATACGGGTAACCAATCCTTCTTTCTCAAATATGGCGAGTAACTTTGTGACATACTCAACATCATACTGAGGAAAAGAAGAAACAAAGAATATCTCGCCGAATTTACTGTGAGTAATCTTCTTTCTAATCTGCTGTACTACTGCATTCTCCATTGATTTTGTATATAAATTATGGTCGGAATGATAACAAATATTTCCGACCACAAAGATATAAAATTTCTTTCATACAACAATACTTTAAGTGCTGAAATTAAGTTTCATTGGCAAATTATAGCGTTTTTCTTGTTGTGCAGATGGCATTCCTATATAAATAATGTGTCGTTTTTTACATTAGGGGGCAATATAGCCAGAAAAGACGACTTCAAGAATAAAATGCCATGACTTAATCAAATCATGGCACACTTGTATGCTATTTGTGGTTCAAAAAAGTTACAAACGTTAAATATTCGTCTTTTTCCCAATCTTTAGAATCTAGGTTATCACTTTTCTACCGCTTAGTTCATAAACCATTAATATAAAAGACTTTACAAATACGATGACTATAATACTGTAACGCGACAGGGCTTCTAAGACAACACTCTTTCTTTACATTATCACATTACTCTCCATTATTATTAGCGCCCCACACTTACCATTGCTAAATGTACGTATCACATCCCATGTAACTCCGTTAGAAGTCCCACGTAAGTCCCAATAATCATACAAGCAAGATAGGAGACTGATAGGAGCCACCACGGTCGTACAAATGGAACACTAATTACGTGGTCACATTTGCATGTTGAAATAGTAATCATCACCATAAAGATAAGACTTTAGCCTTGTACCACACATTTTTTGAGTATAATGTTCTTTGTTTCAGAGAAAAACGTGTAAATTTGTAGGCATGAATTAATAAAAAAAACTATCCTTATGAAACAAAGGTATTATAGATTTGGAATATTGACCTGTCTGCTGCTTTTCCTACTGACGGGCAATATAGTTGCGCAAACCAATGAAGAGAATCAACAGACCTACACCAAGCTGATGAAACAGAAAAATTATGGCGATGCTATCAGGCTGATGGATAAGGTTCTGAAGGACAAGGAAAGTAAAACTGCCGAGAACTACTACAAACGGGCTGCCGCATACGCTGCCATAGATACCGACCACCAACACTACACCTTCAGCGAAATGCTCACAGATCTCGATTCCATCGCCAAACGCTATCCCGACTTTGTGAGTTACGAACTTGACAGCGCCACAACCCTACTGGGACATCGGTTGCCTGTGGTCACACTCGGCAACCGTTCGGCTCGTCACCACATCATGGTACAAGCCACCATGCACGCTCGCGAATATATGGCAACACAACTCACCATGGCACTCCTCGAACATTATGCCCAGATGTGCTATCAAGACATTTGTGAATATAAAGGCCAACGCATCAGCAATCTGCTGCAACAGGTGTGTTTTGTCATCATCCCGATGGTCAATCCCGACGGAGTGGAGATTGCACAAAACGGCAGCAACGGTCAACTGACCGATGAAGTGAAACAATGGGTAAGGCAGACTGAAGACAACGGCACCTCGCATACAAAAATCAAAGCCAATGCCAACGGGGTGGATATAAACCGCAATTTCGGCAATGGCTTCAACAATCCGTTTACTTCAAGCCGTAAGACCCATCGCAGTTTCAATTTCTATTCGGGCTTGTTGCCCTACTCCGAGCCAGAGAGCCAACTGATGCTCCGTGTGTCGCAGCGCTATGACTATGACCTTTTTCTCAACTATCACACATCCGGAAACATCATCTATTACGGATGTCAGAATGCAAAAAAATACGTCAACAAGTTAGCCCACGACTATGCCAAACTCATCCATTGCCACACCAATTATCCACTCTATGGTCCAGATAGTGCTCCTGCCGGCGGCACATGGGCTGACGACGTAGAGATTATCTACCAATGTCCCAGCGTTACCGTAGAATTAGGAAGTACCAATCCCGTACCCATCTCGGAGTTTCCTACCATATTCGAAAAGCATAAAAATGTTTGGGCTGACCTCGCTATCGAAGTGCTGGACAACCCATAGCCTCTATACTTTTTAATGTATTTCCCGTCAAGAATGGGAAAGTGCAGTCTTGGTAGATTTTCTGTAAAGCAACATCAGACAGACAAAACCCAACAAACAGAAAGGAATACCGGCAAGTGCCGTATAACGCGGTGTGCAACCAAACGAGATGGGCAATCCGCCAACAAATGCACCAAGCGCATTACCAAGATTGAACGCCATCTGTACGCAGGCACCTCCCAGCATCTCACCACCTGGTGCATGACGCAGAATGAGGAATTGCTCAGGACCGCTTACGGCAAACAAACAGCCAGCCACTACCACCATAAGCACTACCGAGAGCCATCCATAATCGGCAAGGAAGAAAATCAATATCAGTCCGACAACGGCAAGAAGCTGTGTGGCTGGTGCAACACGATAGGCTGAATAGCGGTCGGAAAGCACTCCACTCAGTATGTTGCCGAGCACCATTCCTGCACCAGCGGCTATCATCAGCATCGGAACTTGAGTCAATGCAAATCCACTCTCTTGCGAGAGCAACGGAGAAATATAACTGTACCAACAGAACACGCCACCATTGCCAAGCAATGTTGCCGTAAGTATCAACCAAGGAGCACTGGTGCTAAGAAAGCGAAACTGCCCTTTGAAACCTGTCACTGGCAAGCGATCCATATTGGGCACCCAGCGCCAGATACTGCAAAGGACGAGCAAGGCACATATACTGGTAATGAGGAAAGGGAATCTCCAAGACCATGTGGAACAAAGCCAAGACGACACCGGAACACCCATCAGGTTTGCCACCGTCATTCCTGCTATCATGGTTGATACTGCCTTACCCTTCTTATCTTCGGGTGCAAGATGCACAGCCACGATAGACGCTACTCCGAAATAAGCACCATGGGGCAGTCCTGAAATGAATCTTGCCACCAGAAACAACCAGTAGTTGGGAGCAAGCACAGAGAGTACGGCACCCGCAAACATCACCAATGCCAAAAACAACAAGACACTCTTGGGCTTGAATCTATAGCCCACAATGAGTAGCGGTGCACCAACTGCCACACCTAAAGCGTATGCAGAAATCAGGTGTCCTGCCTGCGGAATACTAATCGACAAACTTGATGCTACTTCCGACAAGATAGCCATCATGACATATTCAGTAATACCTAATGCAAAAGTGCCAAGAGATAAGGCAAAGAGAGCTTTCTTCATTTGTGTTTTCAATTTTCGTGCAAAGATAGGGTAAGAAAGTAAGGTATAATTGGTAGATATTATCAAATAATTGTCTAATTTTGCACCAACAAGCATTATACCTGATCGATTATGAGGAAATATTCAAAGTCAAAGGATATGGTTACCGACGAGAAACAACCTGCATATGAGGTGCTCGACTACGACACAGAGGGAAAGTCGTTTCGCTATCTGCATCATGAGGTGCCGATAAGCGAAGAGATTGCCATCCACTTCCATCCTGAATTGGAAATCAACTGGATAGTGCGTGGCTATGGTATGCGCATTGTTGGCACCTGCCATGAGTTTTTCTCACAAGGTGAAATGGTATTCATGCCGGGCAGCATGCCCCATTGTTGGATATACGATCCTGAGTCGTGTGGCGATAC
Organism: Prevotella sp. P4-98; assembly: GCF_002251405.1. Lineage (NCBI taxonomy): Bacteria > Pseudomonadati > Bacteroidota > Bacteroidia > Bacteroidales > Prevotellaceae > Prevotella > Prevotella sp. P4-98. The sequence continues at coordinate 177,136 of NZ_NPJC01000058.1, forward strand.
AGGTCGCAAGGAGTCGCATGTGTGTCAGTTGTCTGCCAACATACTGTTGCATGCCTGCATCATATTTCCCGAACTGAAACCTGTAGTCAACTTTCTGCTTAGTCTGCGCCAAGCATATCTGATTACGGGCAGCAGCAAAGCTGTAGTCTGTCAGCAACTATTGGCGATGGAGCATGCTGATGATGCCATGAGGCTGTGTCATCTGTGGTCTGTCCTTACCTATATAAGTCATCACCCTGCCGATTTATTACCCATTGGTAAACCGGAAGACACCACGTTTGAAATGAATCAGAGTATTGAACAGATGCGCAAACTATTGGACTTTATATCGCTTCATTATAAAGAGGAAATCAGGCTCAATGATATTGCCCAGCATCTGAATCTCAGCACAGCGTCCTTCTGCCGATGTGTGAAGCAGGCCACTGGTCAAACATTCATTGCTTATCTCAACAGTTATCGGTTAAACAAGTTTTGCGAACTGTTACAATCTGACACAACACAGCGTATCAACGAATTGGCATGGGCATGTGGCTTCAGCGATATCCCCTATTTCAATCGGTTGTTTAAGAAAGTAAAAGGCATGACTCCATCCGCATGGATTGCAGAGAGTCGGAAATGTGTGGAAACAAAGTCGTAAGATTTGAGCGAGTCTGAGACGTCAGAATGAGACAAAACTGGCTGCTTCCAAATACTGTATGAAATATCTGCAAATTCGTCAAGGCTGCCCTTTAATAACGATATTCTTCACTTCCACTGCCATATCAAGGTCGTTGCGTCGGCAACGGGCAAGCCATTTCCTGAAGTTTTCTACTGTGGTTTCCCTGGGCATAAGTTCTGTTGTTGAACGGTCGATGGTCTTGGTCAGAGGATTGGGTGAGAAAATGATGTAGAGCTGATTATACTCTTTGCTTTCTTGACTGTTGAGTATGTATTCATCTACTAACGAAGCGATACTGCGGTCAGCATCCTTAGGTGAGAAAAGCACATAACGACGGTTTGCCTTTACTGGAAAATTGCCTGTCGTCTGTTGGCGATAAGGCAAGAGGCAATAGGCTTTCTGACTCTCATCGATGAGATAAACCAGACAATAAGCATCAGTGGGCGACTGGAAAGAGAACACCGTGTACATGATACTGACAGCCTTCTGCATGAATTTCTTCGACTTAAAAGAGCGTTTTCGTTAAGCCAAATATGCTGAGTTAAGCTTGTTTTCACTATGCCATGGCGAGAATAGATGCACTTAAACAAATGCGCATTTAACATCATTTGCAGAAAAAAACTTGGAAGCTATCCATATATTTTCTATATTTGCAAAATCTATCACTCGTTAAGCCGTAGAACATCATCCTTATAGATCATCAATTCGGCAAGCGACAGATAGTGAGAGTAATTAACCCTAAGAAATAACTTTTTAAAAACCAAGAAACATGAAGAAGTATGTATGTGATGTATGTGGATGGATTTACGACCCAGAAGTAGGTGATCCCGAAGGCGGTATTGCACCAGGAACAGCATTCGAAGACATTCCCGATGATTGGGTTTGCCCTCTTTGCGGAGTTGGCAAGGACGAGTTTAGTCCAGTAGACTAATCTACGTTCTCAGACTCTATATTCATTTAACTTTTAATATTAGGAGGAACTATTATGACAAAAATAAGACAAGTATATCGCTGCCCCATCTGCGGCAACGTAGTAGAAGTATTGCACTCTGGAGCTGTTCTGAGTTGCTGTGGACAACCCATGCAACTGATGGAAGAAAACGCTACCGACGGAGCCTACGAGAAACATGTACCTGTTATCGAGCCCATAGAGGGAGGTTTTCGTGTCAAGGTAGGAAGCGTGGAACACCCCATGATTCCCGAGCACTATATCGAATGGATTGAACTCCTCACTCCTACCGATGTGCTTCGTCATGAATTGAAACCAGGCGAGAAACCTGAAGCTATCTTCATGACTAATGCCACAGAGGTGACAGCACGCGAATATTGCAACCTACACGGACTGTGGAAAGGCGAATAATACATTTCTCACTCATTTATACAAACAAGGACAACGAGTACTAATGCTCATTGCCCTTGTTTTTTATTTATTCTGTTGACGAATGGCATACGACTACAGATATAGAAGCTACTTAAAGAAACGATTCAGTTGCTTCACAGCCTTATCAAATTGCTTGACAGGCAAAGTATAGTTCTTCACAGGATTCATCTTGCTATCGTATACATCAAGCGATCCCTGTGGAGTCTTTTCCAAAATACTATCTTTGTCGATAATGAAAGCATAATTCAGATTGCTACCTACTATCTGCCATAGACGGGGTGAACTATCAGTCATAAGCCTGCCCATAGAATAGTCGTCTTCAGGATTCTTCACGCCTAAATATTCCTTCATCAACGTAGGGACCACATCATAATGAGTCGTACGATGTGCATACTGATGTGGCTGTTGCCCTGGCACATGCCATATCATTGGAACTCCTATCTGATGAATAGAGAAATTACTATTGTGTCCCCAGTAATTGCGATGATTCTCATTAAACTCCTGACTATGATCGCCAGTGATCATAACCAAAGTATTCTCCAACAATCCTTGCTTCTTCAAAGTCTCAAACACTCTGCCTAAGAGTAAATCATCTTGGTAGCAAGTATTGCGATAAAGATTCCAAAAAGGAGTGGGATCCATATTGTTGTTCAGTTTCGTGTAGTCGGCAAAGGCCCATGCTGGCTGAAAACGCGTATTCTTATCGGCAGGTAACTCAAAACTATGAGGAAGGTCAAAGAAGAGGAACGAGAAGAAAGGCTTTTTCTTGTCCTTTCTACCTTCCACATCGGAAATAAAGAGATTGGTAATACGAGTATCTCGGTCCAAGGCTGTCTTACCCTCGGTCTCTGTTCGTATACCAGGTACACCACCAAAGATAACCCTGCCGAAAGGAGGGTCTGCCCATGTAGCACTGGGATAAGTATGAATATCATAACCTAAAGCCTGCAACCTCTGTATCAAGAGTGGTTGCACATGAGCAGGTTCAAAACTTTCCCAATAATAGCAAGACAAACCGAAGAAAAGGCTAAACACACCACTCCTCGTACCATTGCTTCCACTCGTATGATTAGTATACCATTGATTCTGTTTAGCAAACTGATAGGTATGAGGCATGCACTCAGGAGTCAGCGCCCTGCGATTCCATGAATCAATAAGAATAACTACAATATTGGGTAAAGAATCGGGCTTTTCCGCTTCTAATGGGTGTATGGGATATTGCAAGTCTGTACTATGTCTGCCCTGGGTATTCCCCATTCCTCTTGGTTGTTTGAATCCCCACTTGAGCAGTAAACCATTAGAAGTAGTAGGAAAATAATAAGGTAATAAGGTGGCACTCTTCATAACCGACTGATGCTGATAGAAGGCTGCATATACATGCCAAAGATGCGCATAAAGCATACTGCCTACAAAGATGCCTACCATCAGCCAAGCATAGGCTTTTCTTCTCCATAACCAAAAACGATGAGACAGATACCACACTCCCACTACGACAGCTGCGACAACAGCAAAGAGTCCTACTTCCTTAAGATAGAGCAAGATATCAAAATTGAATATCTCGCCTGCACCCTTGCCAAAAACCATACTCAACACAAAACCATTGATATGGAAATGATAGATGGAAAAAACCTGCGAGTTGAGGTAATTGAGCACACTGAGCAACACCACTCCAATTATCTGCACCACCAGAGCCGTCTTTCTGTATCGACACAACAGGAACAATAGACTTAAGAGATAAGACACCAATGCAAACTGCGAAGCATGACTCACGCAAGATGCAGCAAAGAAAACCCATCCCTCCAAATCCATATAGTCGAGAATGGAACTATCCACAATATAAAAGCCAAACTGAATGGCTATCAATATTGTAAAAATGCATAAAACAAAAAACCTTGTTTTATGCTCTTTATCAATTGATTTTTATAAGTCATATTTAGGTAAACCTTAATTCCGCAACACTATTATAAATTAAACTTTTTAAGTACCTGAACAACAAAAAGTTCTTAGACTAGCTATGCGGCAGAGCCGAGCGGTCCAGGATTTTGCCATGTCGAAGAATTCACTTATCTTAGTATTGCAAAAAGAAAACAAGCAAAAACTCCTTCTTTTTCTTTATATCCGCTTTTCTATGCGGCAAAGTGGTTCGTTTATGCCACCCATTTCCTTTTTATATCTTTCTTCGCCACGACACATGTCGAAGTCTACTATACCTTCGTTCATCCAAAGCTTTGTAGCCTCCAAAATAAGCAATATACCTGGCGAATAGCGACTAAAAGAGGTGTCGATAGCAAGACGTGGCATAAGTAGATTTTTGTTATGACGATATACAATCATAAATGCTGCAGGCTTTTTGTCTATTTCCAAAACATAAAGTTGAGCATCTTTTAGCTTTTTCAAGCTTGCTGTAGCGCAACCGTTTTTCACCTCGTAGACAGCCTTTAAGTAGGTGGTGATATTGCTGAAAGCATTATAGCTCTTGTGTCGCCAAGCCATCTTACGTTTGAAATAGAAATGCCAAAGATAGCGCAAATAGCTGTCGGAAGCCATATTGTCGTGGTTAAACACTTTTAGCTCCATTTTCTTACCATCTGTGGTAAGATGATTATACGACTTGCGAATATTCTTATATATATTTTTAGGTAGCGACGACACATATTCTTCGTGAGAAGCAAATTGTGTTAATGGTACATGAAAGCTTGTACGCTCGATAGTATTATTGTCGATTAGCTTCATTATTTTAGCAAAAGGAGTTTGACACGGCACATCAGCAAGGCTTAGCGTCATTCCCTTACATGAGGCTACTATATGGTCGGCAATAGCCTTCATTATCTCCTCGTTGCCTTCGTATGTATATGGGCAAACCATATTCAGCACACCTCCTACTCGGCATGATGGTATTCGTGCCTTTTTTGATGAGCGTGTAACAGCAAAAGGAATAATGGCGAAAGGTTTACCATCTACTGTTATTAAATCGTAGCGCATAATGGTAGTAAGTATTCCTAAACCATCTGTAGAATGGTGAGCAATGAAGTAATTCCATTCGTATGTCTGATAGTAGGTATAGTTGATGTATGCAGATGTTTTGTTTTCTGCTATCTTGTCGAGCACAAGCCATTGATTCTTAATGCTTTCTATCTTGCTATGTTGACTAATAGATATATTATTTTTCATAAGTCTTATACAATAGTTCGTTAAAATTTGAGTATATGGCTACGCAGCCTTAGGCTGCCAGCCAATGAGTTCTTAGACTAGCTAAGCGGCAGGGCCGAGCGTCCCAGGATTTTGCCATGTCAGAGGATTCACTTAATTTAGTGTTGCTGTAATAATCAAACAAAACCTCATCAGACATGACAAAAATACAAATAAAATCTGAGAAACTCACTCCTTTTGGAGAAATTTTTGCAATCATGGAGCAATTTAACCCAAATCGGTCTTTATAAAATTACAAGATGCTTGTTCTAATGATTTGGTTAAAACAAATGATATATATAACCACCAATAAGCCCAATTGGTATTGATTTTCTTCATTTTTCATGCCCTTTAATAACGATATTCTTCACTTCCACAGCCATATCAAGGTCGTTGCGTCGGCAACGGGCAAGCCATTTCCTAAAGTTTTCTACTGTGGTCTCTCTGGGCATGAGTTCTGTGGTTGAACGGTCGATGGTCTTGGTCAGAGGATTGGGTGAGAAAATGATGTAGAGCTGATTATACTCTTTGCTTTCTTGACTGTTGAGTGTGTATTCATCTACTAACGAAGCGATACTGCGGTCAGCATCCTTAGGTGAGAAAAGCACATAACGACGGTTTGCCTTTACTGGAAAATTGCCTGTCGTCTGTTGGCGATAAGGCAAGAGGCAATAGGCTTTCTGACTCTCATCGATGAGATAAACCAGACAATAACCATCAGTGGACGACCGGAAAGAGAGATAGAGTTGATCGTTGGTATTGAAGCGGTCGGTTTCAAACTTATCGTCGGTGCCATTACACAACACTTTTGCCATAAACTCTACCTTGGCTCTTTTTATTTCACGCGCCTTTCCCTTTACTTTTGCTGTGATGAGAAAACCATCATCTTGTGGTATTACGGTTATATCCGGTTTACCGACGGTCTCTATCCATTCGCCATTCACCTCGTATACTGCCACCTGTACAAACTTATCGATAGATTCACTACTGGTTTCTTTGGCAAACGACGAATTGGTCATCGATACGGTAGTTCCAAATTCGTCTGCCAATGCTTTGATTTTAGCTCTTTGCAAGGCATAGTCCTTGGCTTCGCGCAACGTGACATTTTGTGGTGCTGCGTATGTATATTCACCTGCTACGGTTTTCACCTTCTGCGCCATCAGCATGATGGGACAAAACAACATGGCAAAAAGCATCGTAAACTTCATTCTATTCATCATCTTTATAGATATCAAATTTGTAATGGTTAGCATACTTATTGTTTCACGCTGCAAATATAAGGACTATTTCCGGTTTTACAAAGTCTATTTTCACATTTTTATTGTAGCAGTACGAGGATGGCTCATTCATACTCAACATGAAACCCAGGCTCTATATACTAATGTACGCACGCGCACATACGCGCACGCGACTCGTCAACTTTTCGACCACCGACCACCAATTACGCATAACAACCTACCATATAGCATCTTACAACGGTGGTCAAAAGATATTCAAATGAGTGATCGACCACCAATCGACCACCCATCAATATCCATGGCTGCCTATACAGTCTCCCCTTCAACACCATTCTTTATTACTTGATAACAATAGGGATAGTACCTTCTATGACAGGCCATATTGTTCATTGTGTTTGTACAACATTACACAACATTTGGCCAAGCGTTGGAAAACACCCTTGCCAAACGTTAGAAAATACTTTTATCAACGTTGGAAAACACTTTTGTCAACGTTGGATAATACTTTTATCAAACGTTGGATAATACTTTTATCAAACATTGGATAATACTTTTATCAAACATTGGATAATACTTTTATCAAACGTTGGATAATACTTTTATCAAACGTTGGATAATACTTGAAAATAATATAGTAGTTTACACAACTGCTCGTTTTCCAGGTATTTGTGTCAACTGCAAGTGTTATTGCATCTATTTTTTTATTTGTGCCAACAGCTATGTTCTGTTCATAGACCTAATAACACTGCACTGGTTTTGTAAATGTTTAAGCCATACAACAAACGCCACCATGTAAAATTATAATATATTTTTGCCCTAAAATCCGTTATTATTAGCAAAATCTTAACAGTACACGTACATACTTGATAACTAAAGCGTTAGACGATATATAACGGCTTTTAACGTGAGAGGGGCGAGGCATAGAATTCAGAAAGATCTGTTAACAGAAGTTAAAATTTGAGAGAGCACTAAACTTAATGGAGAGAGATAGGTATTGTGATGTGTTTTATGTATATTAATAGGTTCGCGCGCGAGCTGTGTTATGGTAGGCGCACGTCAAAAATACCCCTTGTGGCCATTTCTGCAACTTCAACTTGTCAGTGTACCACCCGACGAGTTGATTCGCCACAGACGCCTTGCAAATACCTTAAAACGGGTATTATAATCACCAGATAGTATCGGCGATTTGATTATTGGCTGTTCGTCGCCACCTCGACCCATCTTCGTCGTATTCTCGTCGTCATTTCGCTGTTTTTTCGTTGTTTTCTCGTTCGTTTTTCGATTGGTTCTTTATCGGCAAACGAATGACGAGCGAGAGACGAACGAAAGACGAACGAGAACCGAGCGAAAAGGGAACGAGAAGCGATCGAGAACGGAACGAAAATGGACAGAAAAAAGATTAAAATTCAGTATGTTTTGTAAACAAGTATGCCTGCACATCCCATTCGTCTTGTTAAAAATGTTAGCATAATATATATAGACATGATAGTATGTTGGCTATTGTTTAGTGAAGAGGTATCATACGATTTGCTAAAAACTGAATGATATATATGTTTTCAGAGACGCAGAATGTAATAAATGTGAAAAGAAACAGAATAATCGCTATTTTTCTTTGTAATACGAAACAAAAAACGTAGATTTGCCAACGAATACTAATATTAAAACTATGATGAAACTCAACGACAAACAAACAGCTGCTGCCATTATCGCTGTAGGCATGGCATTCATGGGAATGGCCATCCGCAATGGCATTGTGACTTTTAAAGACCGCGACCGTACCGTGGCAGTCAAAGGATTGTGTGAACGCGAAGTGAAAGCTGATAAAGTGACATGGTCGCTGACCTATAAAGAGATTGGCAACGACCCTTCCACCATGTACGACCTGCTGGAACAGAAGAACCGCAAGGTGGTGGCTTTCCTCAAATCGGCAGGCATCAAAGATGATGAGATAAGCATCAATCCTGCAGAGATTGCCGACCGGCAAGCCGACAACTATGGCAACGAAATCATGAACTACCGCTATAAGGCGAAAAGTGTGATTACCGTCACGTCAAACAATATCGACCAAGTGAGACAACTGATGCGCCGACAGGCTGAACTGATGAAGCAAGGCATTGCAATCGTCAGCGAAGAGTATAGCAACAACGTCACTTATGAGTTTACAGGGCTAAACCGCATCAAACCAGAAATGGTGCAGGAGGCTACCAAAAACGCTCGTGCCACTGCTCAGAAATTTGCAGACGACTCCGGCAGTAAGTTGGGAGATATACGTAGTGCACAACAAGGACAATTCTCGATTGAGAACCGCGACAACAACACACCGTATATCAAACGTATCCGCGTGGTCAACACCATGGAATATGCCTTAGACTGATACAGAAGCAGTATAAAGCAAAACAGTAAAAAAAGTATCGTGCCCCTTCTGACCTACAGGTCAAAAGGGGCACGACTGTTATAGTACGACAACTTTATGCTGCAAAAGCAAAGAGTCCGTCGAAGATGCATGAGCATACACCGAAGAGCACAATACCAGCAATGGTGAGTACCAAAGCTACACGAGTAGCGCAATCGGTGGTAAAGGTAGGCAATGGATTCTCAGACTTGTTGATATACATAGCCTTCACGATGAGCAGGTAGTAGTAGAGTGACACTACCGTGTTGATCAAGGCGATGAATACCACAAAGTAAGCCAGGAACGATCCCTGCTGAGCGGCAGCCATGAAGACGAAGAACTTCGAGAACATACCGGCAAATGGAGGAATACCTGCCAATGAGAACAAGGCGAGCGTCATGAGGAATGCCAAGCGTGGGTTGGTCTGATACAGACCATTGTATGCCGACATGATGGTAGAGCCGTTGCCACGCTGTTCAACAGTATTGATGACAGCGAATACAGCCATATTTGCCACCACATATACCAATACGTAATACATCAGCGAAGCCATGCCCATCTGAGAAGCACCAATCACTGCCAACATAATGTAGCCTGCCTGTGAGATAGAACTGAATGCCATGAAGCGCTTGAGTTCTGACTGGCGGATAGCGAAGAGGTTGGCAATAGTGATGCTGAGCACGATAACGATATAGAGCAGATACTCCCAATACTCAGTAAGAGGAGCAAATGCACGCGAAAGTACTACCAACAGAGCGAAGGCAGCTGCACCTTTTGACACGACGCTGAGATAACCAGTAACGGCAGTAGGAGCACCCTGATAGGTATCAGCAGTCCAGAAGTGGAATGGAACAAGCGAGAGCTTGAAACCGAGTCCGCTGAAGAAGAACACCAAACCCACAATAGCCAAAAGCAAAGAGGGCTGATAGTGTGCTACGCTGAAAAGCATCTGGAAGCGTCCTGCAACATCATTGAAATAGAGCGTGCCTACTGTGCCATAAATCAAAGAGATGCCATAGAGCATGACACCACTTGAGAATGTGGCAGTGAGTACAAACTTAGCAGCAGCCTCAGCTGAGCGATTCTTATACTTATCGAATGCCACGAGACAAGCCATGGGCACTGAAGCCATTTCAAGTCCAAGGAAGAACAGCAGGAAATTGCCGCTCGACATCATGACATACATACCAAGCAGTGTGGAAAGTACCAATACATGGAACTCACCTGCAAGTTTCTCTGCATCGCGCTCAAGCCAAGACTGGGCTACAAGCACTACGAGAAGTGTACCGAGAGTGAGAATAATCTTCATCACCTGAGTAGCCTTGGTAGCTACATACAGTCCGCCAAAGGCTTCTGCAGGACCTACGAAAGCGCATGACACAATCTGTGCCACGAGCAATACGGTCATCAGCATGCCGAGCGTCTGCACCTTCTTCTTTCCCTTGCCAAGCATCAGGTCGGCAAAGAACATGATAACCAGAGCAAGCACGAGTGATGCTTCTGGTAGCATATGTAAGAATTGTCCGTAATTCATTGTTGTATCTTTTATTTAAGGGATTAAAGAATGTTTGCCAGAATAGGACCTACTGCATCGCTGATAACATTGCTGGCCCAGAGAGGGAACAGACCGAGACCTGCCACACAAGCAATGAGGCAGATAACAGCTACACGCTCGTCCCAAGAGGCATCGGTCAACTCCAGGAAGTGAGGATTCTTCACCTCGCCATACAGAATCTTGCCGACTACACGCAGAATATAAACTGCTGTGATAACAATACTGGTACAAGCGATGATGGTGCAGACACGATGGAACATGTCGCCATTCTCAAACGAACCGACGAAAATAGTCATTTCTGCAATGAAGCCTGAGAAGCCGGGAAGACCAAGGTTTGCCAAACCAGCAATCACATAACCCACTGCAAGGAAAGGCATAATCTTCATCAGACCGTCCAAATAACGAATGTCACGAGTATGGGTACGACCATAAATCATACCGATGAGGGCAAAGAAGAGAGCCGTCATCAAACCGTGTGACAGCATCTGCAGAATGGCACCAGTGCATGAAGTCTTGGTCATCATCAGCAGAGCGAAAAGCACCAAGCCACAGTGGGATACCGACGAATAGGCGTTGATATACTTGAGGTCGGTCTGTACGCAAGCAGAGAATGCACCATATACCACCGAGATAGTGGTAAGAATCAAGAAGATCCAAGCCAATTCATTGGCAGCATCAGGCAGAAGGTACATAGCCACACGGAAGCAACCGTAGCCTCCCAGTTTCATCAGTACACCAGCGTGAAGCATTGATACTGCTGTAGGGGCAGAAGCATGACCGTCGGGTGACCATGTATGGAATGGGAACATAGCACCAAGCACACCGAAACCTATAAAAATGAAGGGGAAGAAAATCTTCTGAATCTCTACCGGAATATTGTTCATGGCAGCAATGGCATTAACGTTCATCGTGGTATGACCACTGAAATAATAGATGCCAAGAATACCAATAATCAGCAGAGCAGATCCTCCCATCAGCATCAGAGTGAGCTTCATGGCTGCATACTCCTTGTTACCACTACCCCATACTCCAATCAACAGATACATGGGGATAAGAGCAACCTCATAGAACATGAACATAGTGAAGAGGTCGGTGCAGATGAAGAAACCATAGACACCAGTGGAAAGCAAGGTGAACCACAGGAAATACTCCTTTGTCAGTGGCTGCAAACGCCATGAGGCGAATGTTCCGGTGAAGACGATGATGCTCGAAAGCAACAACATCACAACAGAAATGCCATCGACACCTACAGAATAGGCAATATTGAGAGGCTTGAACCATGGAGTGCTTGCTGTAAGCAACATCACGTCGGTATTGCCGGCAGCACGCTGCTGAACAAAATAGATGGTCAGCCAAACAGACAGTGCCAGCAGACACGAAGCGCCAGCCACCATCACACCACGCACCTGATTGAGGCTCTTGCTCAGCCAAAGGCCAAGGAGCATCAGGGCGGGGATTACTACGAATAATGTCAATATACTCATTGTTTCGATTTTTCTTTATTCATAATGTTCAGAGAGCACATGCCAACAAGATGAGGGTCAATGCTACAGTGCCGGTGAGGAACCATACGGCATACTGGCGAACATCACCACTCTGCCAAGGACGAATAGACTCGCCAGCCTCGTTGGCGCCCCATGCCAAGAAGTTGAAAGTACCGTCAACAATGTGGCGGTCGAACCAGGCAACAGGTTTAGAAATGCAACGGAAGATGATACGGTGAGTAACATACTGCCAGATTTCGTCTTGATAGAAACGCTTATAGGCAGCACGATGCAAACGCGGGAACATCTTGTACAGACGATCGGCGACGGGCTGACTCTCACCCTTATATATATAGGTGGCGAGGCAAATACTCAGAATGGCAATGACGGTAGAGGTCAATGCTATCTGTACGTCGAAATGGATGTTGTACTCCTGACCGCTGGCGGTTACAAACGAACCGAAGCTGCCTCCCCATCCTGCAAATCCTGCAATGGTGGTGTAAACACCCACACCAACAGTGATAACACAGAGAATAATAAGAGGAATGGTCATGGTAAGTGGAGCCTCATGTGGAGTATGGTGCTCGTGGGCAACCTTGTTTTCAGTTCCCCAGAATATACCATAGTACAAACGGAACATATAGAAGGCGGTCATAGCAGCAATACCTGTCATAATCCATCCTACCACAGGGCTATAGGCAAAGCAGGCACTGATAATTTCATCCTTGGAAGAGAATCCAGAGAAGAAGGGAATACCAGCAATAGCCAGACAGCTGATAAGGAAGGTAATATGAGTAATAGGCATATACTTACGGAGGCCACCCATCATAGCCATCTCGTTAGAATGAACTGCATGAATGATACAACCAGCACCAAGGAACAAGCAAGCCTTGAACATGGCGTGGGTGAAAAGGTGGAACATAGATGCCATGAAACCCAACTGTGCATGGTTATCGAGCATCGCCTCGTGACCTGGCAGACTCACACCAAGAGCAACCATCATGAAGGCAATCTGCGAAATGGTAGAGAATGCCAACACACGCTTGATATCGCTCTGGGCACATGCCACAGCAGCTGCATAGAATGCGGTGAAGACTCCCACCCATACCACAATGCTCAACTGAGGCTGTGCATATTCTATCCACAGTGGGAACATACGGGCAATCTGGAACACACCAGCAACCACCATCGTGGCGGCGTGGATCAGCGCAGACACAGGTGTAGGACCTTCCATGGCATCGGGCAACCAGATGTGCAAGGGGAACATAGCACTCTTACCAGCACCACCGATGAACATCAGCACAAGAGCGGTAGGAAGAATAAATGTTCCTGCAATCACAGCCTTGGCGGTATTGCCGGCAATGAATGGAGTGGTTCCCGCACCCATCTCGATAGTTCCTGCAAACGAGAAACTGAACGATTCGGTGTAGTAACCGAAGATCAGAATACCGATAAGGAAGAAAAGATCGGCAAAACGAGTTACGATAAATGCCTTCTTAGATGCTGCAATAGCTGGCTTCAATGGATAGTAGAAACCAATCAACAAGTAAGATGATACACCCACGAGCTCCCAGAACAGATACATCTGGAAGATGTTGGTAGCTACCACAAGGCCAAGCATTGACATGGTGAAGAGACTCAGGAATGCGTAGTAACGCTGGAAGCCTTTTTCGCCGTGCATATAGCCAAACGAATAGATATGTACCATCAGACTGACTGTTGAAATAACGATGAGCATCATCACCGAGATGGGATCCAACAGAATACCCATATCAAAATGGAGATTGCCCAACGGCAGCCAGGTGAAGTTGTAAGGAACAATAGTAGCGAAAGTGCCATCAGCCAGACGGGGAGCAAAGAAATAGCTGAACGCCGTCATATAAGACAACACGGTCACAAGTCCCAACGAAGTGGTGCCGATAAGGCCTGCGACCTTATGCGACAGCTTCATGCCATAGAGTCCCAATACCAGGAACGAGAGAGCTGGCAGAAGCAGAATCAAAAATGTATAACTGTAATCCATCACTTCTTAATTACCATTTCATGTTTTTGATACTTTCAACGCTGTCGCTCTTGAAACGGCGATAGACATTGATGATGATTGCAATCGCAACGGCAGACTCGGCTGCACTTACACCGATAGAGAAGAGTGTCATAAACATACCCTCCATGCTATCAGGATAGAGCATACGGTTGAATGCTGCGAAATTGATATCGACCGCATTGAGCACCAACTCAATAGAGATGAGCATGGCAATCAGATTGCGACGGGTCACAAAACCAAATACACCGATAAAGAAAAGCAGTGCACTCAGGATGAAATAAAATTCTACTGGTACCATAGTCTTAGTCCTCCTTTCTTGATACTACCAATGCACCGATAATACATGCCAACAGGAACAGTGAGATGAACTCGAAGGGGAGTACATACTGATACTTGCCGGCACCTACCAGTGCATGACCGATTTCACGCATGGGAACTTCCTGATCGGGAGTTACCGTACCAATATAACGCGACATGCCGCGCAACATATCATTCTTTAGGAATACCAGCACTACAGTTGCCAAGCCCACAACGCTCAACAAGGCACCCATCACTACACGGCTGCCCTTGAGACGCTCTACCATACCCTGAAGGGTACGTTTGCTAACCAACTGGATGGCGAAGACATAAATCATCGTCACGCCACCAGCATAAACTGAAATCTGTGCTGCTCCCAGGAATGTATAGTCGAGCAGGAAATAAAGACCTGCTACGCCAAAGAGCACAAACAACATAAAGGTTGCGGCTCTCATGATTCGCTTCGTCGTCACACACATCACGGCAGAGCCGAGAATGACGACAGCGAGAATGCAAAACATTACTAAATTAGCCATTGTCTTTACTTCGTTTTAGTGTTAAACTTACCGATAGTCATGCTGGCACCACCTTCCAAGAGGTTGGGCAGAGAACCACCCTGATATACCTCCTTGTCGAGGTGGAGTACCAGACTCTTACGGTCGAATACGGCATTCTCGAAATCGTTGACAAACTCGATAGCATCGAAGTTACAAGCATTGGTACACAACTGGCAGAACATGCAGTCACCAAGGTCGTAACGATAATCATCGAGCACCTTTTTCTTCTTGCCGGTCTCGGGATCTTCCTGCATGTGAGAAGTGATCTTAATCGTGCCATTAGGGCAGGTTTTCTCACACAATGTGCAGGCCGTACATTTATAAGTTCCGTCTTCGTTACGCTTGAAGACGAGGCGTCCACGGTGGCGCTTTGCCACGTGGAGCGTAGTTTTACGGTTCTCGGGATACTGCTCCGTAGATTTGTTGGTAAAGAAGTCCTTGAAATATTCCTTCCAAGTAATCTTCATACCAGTCAGGAGCGTCTTTACTCCATGTCCGAGTTCTCCGAAATATGATTGGTTATTTTCCATTTCTATTCTTTTCACCTTATTTAATATACCATCCGAGTGCCACCACGATAGTCATCAGCACAAGGTTGATGAGGGCCAGCGGCATGAGATATTTCCATTCGAGTTTCAGAATCTGGTCGATACGCAGACGTGGGAAGGTCCACTTAATCCACATCAGAATCCATACCAAGGCAAAAGCTTTACCCATGAACCATACGATACCAGGGATATAGTTCATCACCTGGTCGAATGCTGCTACACCAATGTTAACAGGAGCCCAACCACCAAGGAATACGGTGGCGGCAATACCAGCAATGATAAACAGATTAAGGAACTCTGCCAGATAGAAGAAACCAAAGCCCATACCAGAATACTCAGTATGGTGACCAGCGGTCAGCTCACTCTCAGCCTCTGCCATATCGAACGGACCACGGTTGGCCTCAGCGTTACCGGCAATGAGGAATACGAAGAAAGCGATGAGCGCAGGAATGTGGCCCTGGAAAATCAACCAACGCCAAGGTCCTGTCTGAGCCTCAACGATACCAGAAATCTGCATCGTTCCTGTCAGGATGACAGCTGTAATCAGACAGAGGCACAATGACATCTCATAAGAAATCATCTGTACGGCGCCACGCATAGCAGATACCACAGAATACTTATTGTTGGAACTCCATCCTGCAAGGAAGATACCTACCACACCGATAGAAGAAATGGCAGTCAACAGGAATACGCCCACATTGAAGTCGAGCACCGTTGCACCATTGTTCCATGGCAGGAACGAAAAAGCACCTACAGAACCGATAATAACCAGCAGCGGAGCCACGGCATAAAGCAGTTTGTCGGCTTTATCTACAAAGAAAATTTCTTTGATAAGCATCTTCAGTACGTCGGCAAACACCTGCATCAGTCCCCAATAGCCCACACGCATCGGACCAAGACGGCACTGGAAGTAGGCACACACCTTACGTTCCATGAAAATCAGCGCAATGGCAATCAGCGCATATCCTACAAGGATTCCCGCACCAATCAGCACGCACTCTATCAATATCGACCAGAAGTCGCCCAGTCCCAAAGTGACACGAAGCAACTGGTCTATCCAGTTTGTTATTATTGAAAAGTCAAACATGATATTTTACGTTCTTTTGTTGTTTAACGGTCAATGTCGGGAATCACAAAGTCGATGGCAGCACCAGTTGCCACAAGGTCGGCAATCTTCTGACCACGAAGCATAGGATCAAGCGCACCGGTAAGCGAAAGTCCCATAGGACGCATCTTCAAGCGGTAAGGACTCTTGTCGCCACGTGAATCGAGATAGACACCAAACTCACCGCTGGCTCCCTCAACAGAGAAATACCATTGTCCTTCGGGTACCTTGATGATGGGTTTCTGCTTCACATAGAAGTCACCGGCAGGAATATTGTCGATGAGTTGCTCAATAATGCGCAGACTCTGATACATTTCCTGAATGTGACAGGTATAGCGGTCCATTGTATCGCAACCAGTCATAATAATCTGATCCCATTCAACCTTATCGTACATATCATACGGATGGTTCTTACGTACGTCGTTCTTCCAACCAGAAGCGCGACCAGCAGGACCTGTTACTGCATAGCTGATACAATTTTCAAGATCCATCGGACCAACTTTCTCAAAACGATTGTGAGTAATGATATTGTCACCAAACACATCAACATACTCCTGAATCATTGGTTTGAGATACTTCACGAGCACCTTCACATTCTCCACGAAGTTGGGATCGATATCATCCTGCAGACCACCGATGCGGTAGTAGTTCTGGATGAGGCGTCCACCAGTGGTTTCCTCCATGCAGTTGAGCACATGCTCACGATCGCGCATAGAATAGAGGAAG
Source organism: Prevotella sp. P4-98 (assembly GCF_002251405.1). Lineage (NCBI taxonomy): Bacteria > Pseudomonadati > Bacteroidota > Bacteroidia > Bacteroidales > Prevotellaceae > Prevotella > Prevotella sp. P4-98. The sequence goes on from NZ_NPJC01000058.1 coordinate 194,310, forward strand.
GCAGTCAATGCACCCATGTCCTGTGCACAGCATCCCACATACAGCAAGTGTGAGTCAAGACGCTGCAACTCGTCCATGATGGTACGGATATACTTGATACGGTCGGTCAGTTCGACACCCATACCCTCTTCTATCACTCCTACCAGCGCATGACGATGCATCATTGCAGAAAGATAGTTCAGACGGTCAGTCAGTGCGAGCGACTGTGGATAAGTATAGCTTTCACACATCTTCTCAATACCGCGGTGGATATAACCCAAGTGAGGATATACACGCTTCACGGTCTCACCATCAACCACGGTCTGCAAGCGAAGCACACCATGGGTAGAAGGGTGCTGAGGGCCGATGTTGATGACATAATCGTCGTCGGTAAAGAGTTTATTCTGCTTCGAACAGAGATGACCATCCTTGTCGAGCCAGTATTCCATACCATAGTCAGGCTCTTTATCGTCTTCAAGCACATAGTCATCGTTAAACTTCCAATCCTTGCGGAAGGGATGTCCTTTGAAGTCATTGCGGAGGAAGAGACGACGCATATCGGGATGACCGAGGAAGAGGATACCGAAGAAGTCATAGACCTCGCGTTCCAACAGATCGGCAACATGCCAGATATTGGTCACAGTAGGAATCACACTCTCACCGTCAACCACCTTAGCAAGCATTTTCACGCTGCAACGCTCATGGCTGTCGGTATTTTCGAGAATATAGACACAGCCAAGGCCTTCTTCAGCGCCGAAGTCCTCACCAACAATAGTTACAAGATAATCAAAGTGTTTCTTGTCCTTCAAGTTCTGCATCTCTGAGGCGAACTTGTCGAAATCGAATACTAAATGCTCAAGTTTCATGCGTTCTCCTCCTTCTCTTTCTTCATTTGTTCTACAAACTCCTGAGGCACATCGGTCACCACAATAGGTTCACGGCGATGATCACCCAGACGGCGTGCAACGAGTTCCTCGTTTGAAACACCCAGTTCGCGCTCAGCCTCCGACTGTTTGTGATTCGCACCACCGAAGAACTTCTCGATTTTCACCTTACGCTGCAACTGCATCATACCATACATGATAGCCTCTGGACGTGGAGGACAACCAGGAATAAACACATCCACTGGTACAATTTCCTCAATACCCTTCACCACATGATAGCTTGACTTGAAAGGACCACCGCTAATGGCACATCCTCCGACAGCTATCACATATTTTGGTTCAGCCATTTCATCGTACAGACGCTTCAAGGCTGGAGCCATCTTGTGGGTAATAGTACCGGCACACATGATCAAGTCGGCCTGACGGGGTGAGTTACGTGTCACCTCAAAGCCGAAGCGTGCGAAGTCGTAGCGTGAGCATCCACATGCCATAAACTCGATACCACAGCATGATGTAGCAAAAGTCAATGACCAGAGTGAGTTAGAGCGTCCCCAGTTGATCAACTGGTCGAGCGAACCTGTCACAACATTGACACCGCCTTCGTGCAGATCGTCAATAAGTTTCTCCAGTGTGGCATTGTCTTTGAATTCCTCGTAAGGAATACTCTTGATTTTCGGCTTTATTTCCATTCAAGAGCTCCTTTCTTCCAGGCATATGCCAGCCCGAACACTAATACAACCAAGAAGAAGCCGATGCTCAACAATGCTGCAACACCCATCTCCTTCACTACTACTGCCCATGGATAGAGGAAAACAGTTTCCACATCAAACATGAGGAAGAGGATGGCAAACAGATAGAAGCCTACACTAACCGGCAACCAAGAAGAACCATGAGTAGGAATACCACACTCATAGGGCTCGCCTTTTACCTTGTTGTAGCTTCGCGGACCAAGAAGTTTGGCCATCACATACGCTGCCACCACCAATGTAATAGCCGTCACGAGGACGGTAATTAACAAAGTAAAGTTCATAAAAGTTATAATATTATAATATCGATTTTGCTTAGCGCTTGCAAAGGTACTAACTTTAATCGAAACCACGAAACATTTTAGCATCGTTTTCTCGCTTTTTTCGTGCTTTTTCAAATAAGATACTGCCCGCACATTCACATTTCACATCACAAAGGATAAAATGCCACATTTACCGACCGCCAACTATCAAAGTGTAAAGCATCATCTACAACACGCCACCACATTTTCTATTATCTGCTTACATTTTGCTTTCTCGCATAATTCAAGGTGGCACTACTTTAATTTTAGTTAATTTATGGTAGAAAAATAGGCAACGTCTTTGTTTTTTGAATAATAATTTAGTAATTTCGCAGTCGAAAAACAAAAATTCCAAAAACAAAAGAAATATGAAAAGAATCCTAACTCTAATGCTGATGCTGGCAATGGTTATAACCATTTCAGCAGAGAAAAAAGCCAAGTACGTGTTCTATTTTATCACAGACGGAACAGGTGTAAATACTGTGCTCGGTGCCGAGATGTATAATGCCGAAATGCAAGGCCGTATCGGTCGTGTACCATTCTGCATGACCTCATTTCCCATCGTAGGTGTAGCCTCTACATATTCTAACAATAGTGGAGTAACCGACTCTGCCGCTTCTGGTTCAGCTCTCGCCACAGGCGTGAAGACCGAGAATGGTGCTCTTGGTATGCGTCCCGACCTCAAGACACCCGTTACCTCTCTTGCCGTATGGGCAAAAGAAGCAGGAATGAAGGTTGGTGTGGCATCAAGTGTTACCATAAACCATGCTACGCCCGCAGCATTCTATGCCCATCAGCCCAAGCGCTCATTGTCCTATGACATTGCCAAGGATATGATTGCTACCGACCTCGATTTCTATGGCGGTTCAGCTGTTGAAAAGGCAGAAGATCCCAAGAATCATCCTGGTGCTCCCTGCATTTATAAAGAGATGGAGAAAGCAGGATATGCTGTAGCTTTTGGTATGGCAGACTATCAGAAAAAAGCCAAGAAAGCCAAGAAGATGTTGCTTGTTCAGGATCCAAAGCACCTGAATCCTGCCTCAGACATATACTCTCTCCCCTACGCTATTGATGTTAAAGACGGCGAGATGACCATCGAAGACATTCTCCGCGCAGAAATTGAATTTCTGATGCGCGACAATAAGAACGGTTTCTTCTTGATGAATGAAATTGGCGGCAAGGTCGATTGGGCATGTCACGGACATGATGGCGCCACAGCATTTGCCGAGGTTGGTGCTGTAGATCGTTGCATCAAGATTGCCTATGAATTCTACAAGCAGCATCCCGACGAGACACTTATCGTGCTCACCGCAGACCACGAAACTGGCGGTTTAGTACTTGCCAACAACGGTCTCTATGCTTTGAACCTCAAAGCTCTGGGCAACCAAAAAGTAAGTATCGACGGATTCACACAGATTCTCCGCAATCTCCGCAAGCAGACTTCCAATAAAGTAACATGGGAACAAGCCAAGCAAGCTCTGACCGACAACTTCGGTTTCTGGACTGCATTGGAACTCACTAAGGACGAAGAGGCATCTCTCCAAAAGGTATGGCATGAATCTTTCGAAGGCAAGACAGAGGATGTGAAGAACGAATACACAGCCAATGAACCCCTTGCTGAAGAAGCCAGACACATCATCAACACCAAAGCTCTGATCTCATGGAGTACAAACGGTCACTCTGCAGGTCTCGTTCCTGTATATGCTATCGGTGTAGGTTCTGAGCAGTTCATGGGTCACAACGATAATGCCCAGATTCCTGTCAAGATTGCCAAGGCAGCTGGATACAATATTCCAGGATATCTGAAATAAGAGAAAATCACTTATCAGACTCCACCAATTGCAGAGTCGATAGATGATTGAAATACAATTCCCCAAACAACAATCCCAAGTGTCAAGCACTTGGGATTGTTAGTTAATGCAACCTAAAATAATATCAAACCGAACGTTCGATGATTTCGAGACACATACGGCTATTGTGATAAGGACACTTCCAGAATCCGGCTTTGTCATCATCCAGATTCAAAGTACCATCTTTACGACGGCTCCAGTGCCACTCGCCATTTTCATTGTCTATAAGGTTCTCCTTAATATAAGTCCAACAGTGTTGTGCTTTCTGCAAAGCAGACTCGTCACCGAAATACTGATAGATATTAAAGAAACCTACCACTGCTTCAGCCTGTACCCACCAATGGAGGTCGCTATCCACATAGCCAGTGTCGAGATTAGCTTCATGAACCATAGAACCATCGGCATTAAGTCCTTTCTCAGAAGCTTTCGCCACCATTTCAACGATGGGCTCCACCTTCTTCAATACTTCAGCATCACCCAATACAAGGGCTGCCTCATGAATAAGCCATGAGCATTCGATATCATGTCCATAACTCTCCAATGCTCCTGCACCTCGTTTCCAATCCATATCGAAGAAAAGATCGAGATGATGAGTTTCAGGATTGAGGATACGGTCTGTGAAGATATCTATCAGATTATGCAGAGAAGCCTTCAGCTCATCTGATTTCCATACGCGGTACAGATTGGTATAGGGTTCGATGATATGGAGATGGGTATTCTGCGACTTAGGATAGTTGGCATCAAGTTCCGACAAACGCATATCGGCAATCGGTTGCCAATCGCGTGTCATAGCCTCGATATAACCATTATATTCATGGTCGAGAGCATGTTCCTCAATGCATCGGTAGAGATCAATTGCCACTTTCAATGCCTCTGCATCACCTGTTGCACGTGCATACTCCGACATGCCGTAGATAGCAAACCCAATGGCATAAAACTGTTTCTTGGTATCAAGAGGTTTGCCGTTGCAGTCAAGACTCCAATATACGCCACCATATTCAGGATCAATAAAATAATCGATGATATAATGCTTAGCGCGACTGGCAGCCTCTAAATATGTTTTATCGCCCAACACACGATAGGCAGCAGAGAATGCCCATAGGATACGAGCATTAAGGATAGCCCCTTTCTCGGCATCGGCATGCAAATGTTCATGTCCGTCGATACGTCCATAGAATCCGCCATGCTCTTGGTCCACCATCTTGTCGAGCCAGAAGCGCAAGATGTTCTTCTGTAGAACATCCTGCATTTCTGTTTTCATTGTAGATACAATATTACTCATCGTTATTTCTTAATTGGGAATTTATACGCCAACAGCATCAGCAGCAAGGCGATTGCTGCGGGGAACAGAGAGAATAGCGACCATACCATTGTCAGCACCGAATCGGTAACAGAAGCTGGATCGATAATCGTATTGCCAAAATCGTCTGTAATCATATTGGCACCTGCCCAACCAAGCAACAGGGCAATCAGCGAACCAGAGATAGCCGTACCAAACTTCTGCGACATAGTACCTGACGAGAAGATCAGTCCTGTAGCCGAGGTTCCGAAGTGTTCTGTATGATAGTCCGCCACATCGGCATACATAGACCAAAGCAATGGTGAATAGATACCGATACCCATTGAAGTAAGGATCACCAGACCAACCATCACGCTGATATATGCAGGATCCATTGGTATGAAGAAGAATGCTACCGATGTAACCAGGCAGAATACCGCAGCCCAGAAGAATGCCATACGTTTTGATCCAACTTTCTTGGCAAACCAAGGAGCCACGCCACCGAATACCATACAGGTAACTTCACCGAATGCCATGAATACTGTGAAGTTGATAATCAGGTTATCGATGGTCACATTGCCATGCAGACAGTAGTCAAACATATATCCAGCTACTGCGTAACGGAATCCGTTGAAGAAGTTGGTACAAACAGCCATGGCAGTCATGTAGAGCCATGCCTTGTTGCGAACAAGGTCACCAAACTGTCCAAACGAGAATTTTTCAGCTCTTACTGGTTTCAGACGCTCTTTAGTAAGCAGACCGCATGCCAGCGTCATGATGGCAGCAACTGCACCCAGTACAGCGCCAGTCACGGCATACTGATGTGCTACACTACCTCCAATCCATTTCTGGAGATAGGGAAACGAGAGCAGGGTGGCAAATCCCATGGCATACGCCCCAATCATGCGATAGGCAGAGAATTGGTTTTTCTCGTTGTCATCTTCTGTCATCACACCCAGCAACGATCCGTACGGTACATTGACCATGGTATAAATCGCCATCATCAGCAGATAGAGGGTATAAGCATAGATGCGCTTACCCATATCTCCGAAATCAGGTGTAAAGAGCAGCAAGGCGAACACCAGTCCGAACGGAATAGCTCCGAAGATGAGCCAAGGGCGATAGGTGCCCCATCGTGACTGTGTTCTGTCAGCAAGACTTCCCATCAAGGGGTCTGTTACGACATCGAACATACGCGCTACAAGCATCAGCACAGCGGCATCAGCAAACGACAAACCGAACACATTGGTAAAGAACAACGGAAAGGCGATAGACATCACTTTCCATACTATGCCACCTGCAGCGGCATCACCCAGCGCATAAGCAATTTTTTCCTTAACACTTGCCATAAATAATAAGGTGTTTATTTGTTCAACGACTTGTTTTTAGCCACCAGTTTTTTGATGGTTTCCACACTAAACTGTGTGCGGTATCCGTCAGCAGGAGTGTTCATGCAGTAATCCACCAAGCGATCGATGGTAGAAGTAGCCACATGCATGCGAGTATCGGAAGAAGCATAGTAGATGAACACTTTGCCATCTTCGTCGGCTATCCAACCATTGGTAAACACAACGTTCATCACGTCGCCGATATATTCCTCACCCTGTGGTACGAGCAGATATCCGCCTGGTTCTGCAATGACCTTTGTAGGATCTTCCAACGAAGTCATATACATATAGAGCACATAGCGCAGGCCGCTTGCACATCCACGTACACCATGGGCAAGATGCAACCATCCTTTATCGGTCTTGATGGGATGAGGACCTTCACCGTTCTTCACCTCCTGAATGGTGTGATAGTGGCGTGCGTTGATAATCTTCTCTTCTTTGATTTCTGCATGGGTGATGTCATCAACAAGTGCCCAACCGATGCCACCGCCTGAACCGGTATCGATGAATCCATCCTGCGGACGGGTGTAGAAAGCGTATTTACCCTCTACAAATTCCGGATGAAGCACCACATTACGCTGCTGGCTCTTGGTTTTCAAGTCTGGCAGACGTTCCCAGTTGATCAGATCTTTGGTACGTGCGATGGCAGCCGTAGCAGTAGCAGCACTAAGGTCACCGGGCTGAGCATCGTCGTGACGCTCGGCACAGAATACGCCATATATCCATCCATCCTCATGGGCGGTAAGACGCATATCGTAGATATTGGTAGCGGGAATCACATCTTCAGGCATCGTGATAGGCTCATCCCAGAAGCGGAAGTTATCCACACCATTGGGACTTTCTGCCACAGCGAAGAAACTCTTGCGGTCTGCACCTTCCACGCGAACCACCAACAGATACTTGCCATTCCATTTGATGGCACCAGAATTGAGGGTAGCATTCATCATGATGCGCTGCATCAGATAGGGGTTATCCTTTTCGTTAAAGTCATAACGCCACTCCAACGGAGTATGTTCTGCAGTAAGAATAGGATTCTTCCAACGGTCATAGATACCGTTACCCCACTCTTCCATTTCATTTTTCTTGGTCAGCAGCGCCTCATGATGAGCACGCAGAACCTTTACTTTTTCGTCAAAATTGCTCATTTTGTTTTGATGATTTATTGTTTTATTATTATTTAATTTTCTTAATATCTTTCAGAAAGAGCGTATTCTCAGCCTCATAGAGTTTCTTAAAATCCTGTGCACAAGGCAACGAGGGAGACGGTCCGAAATATTCTTCCTTATAGTTGCGCCAAAGCAAGAAGTAACTGATGGGATAGCGATCCATTACAGGTTTCAACACGCGCGTCCACCAAGTTGCATCAGGCATATTCTTCAGTCCACACTCAGTCATGGCAAGCAGTTTACCGTTGCGCTTAGCAAAGTCGCTGAGGAAATTGAGGTCGGCTGTAACCTGGCTTACGAAGTCGGCTTCTGTCCCCCACTGGTAAGCATCTTCACCAATCAGCGTCACTCTATCATTACCGGGATAACGCTGCAGGAATCGTTCTTCGGTCCATCCGCCATCAAGGTTTGGCGAATAGCTCCATAACAGATTGTCAAGTCCTCGACCGTTGAGATAGTCTTGCAACATATTCCAAAGTTGGCGATATTCGGTATCGGTACAGAGTTTCTGTCCCCACCAGAACCATGATCCGTTATTTTCATGCCATGGGCGGAAGATGATGGGTACGGGTTGTCCCTTCTTGGTCTTCAGGCTGACGAGGAAATCGCCTACGCGCTGCATCCATGTTTGGAATTTAGCATGACACTTTCCACCTGGCAATATGTTCTTTACTACCGTAGAGTCAGTAACATCCCATGCTGTTCCTCCCGTAAGTGGGTTGCGTGGGTGCCAACTGATGGTAACAATACCTCCACGTTCGTAGTGAGCAATGAGTTCATCGTGTATACGAGTAAAAGGCACACTATCGAGATTTTTCTTGTCGTCCATCTCTATGCCTCCGAGATCAAATCCCATCAAGGCAGGATAGTCGCCTACGGTTTCAAGCACATCACTTCGGTTTTGTTCCCATTCCCATGTCACTCCATAGAAGGGATCATCCTGATGTGCCATCATGTAACCTTTGGGTTGCAAGAGGCGCAACCGCTGTTCCAGTTGTTTGCCGCCATCAATTGTCTTCTTTGCCATGATTTGTAGTGGGCAACCTGCCAACATCAAGGCAGCCATGGCTATCATTGTCATCATCTTCATGGTTTGATATTCATTTGAGTGAGCAACCAGTTTTCCCATTCATCCCATTGTTCCTGATACCAGAAATGGGCTGTCTGCTGATAAGGTGTGATAGACTTCGGACCTTTCACTATATTATAGGTCGCCCATGCTGTAGTGGGTGGCACTACATCATCATTATATCCAAAGGAGAACCATCCGGTTTGTGCATTGGTGATGCGGCGTGCGAAGTTCACTCCGTCGTAATAGCGTGAAGTCTCGATTTGTTTCTCCATTCCCTTGCCTTTGTTCCAATAGAAATAGTGGGGCCATCCGCAAGCCACGCCTTTCAGCGAAGCGGTATGGTCGCAAAGAGCTGCATGCACGGGAGCGTAGAATGTGATGCGGCGATCGAGTCCGGCTGTTGCCAGCGAGAGGAATCCGCCCTGACTTGAACCAGTCACACCCAGTTCTTTGCCGTTCCATGGTGTGTATTGTTCGATATAGTCGAGTGCACGAATACATCCCAACACCACATGTTTATAGTAGCTCTTATCGCGATTGTCCATGCCAAATTCCCAATATCCGTTGAGTGCACCCTGTCCGAGGTCGTCATAAACAGACTGCTGCATGGTAACGGGAATGCCATGAATACCTATTTCGAGCGTCACGGCACCTTTCGATGCGGTATAGATGTCGCCACCATAGGGGCGCACACCTGCACCAGGCACACGGAGCAAAGCGGGATACTTACCCGGCTTTACGGGTTCGCAGAGGATGCCATAAGTGCGTGATCCCCAGCGCACATTCTGGAAGCTCACTTCATAGACGTTAACGTCTTTGGTGCAACGTTCTGGCAATAGGCGCTTGGTAGGATTGAGGTCTGTATGGCGTGCTTCGCTAATGGCATTCTGCCAGAACTGGTCGAAATCGGCAGGATTGACCGTTGTAGGTTTCAACTGTTCGGGTGAGAAGGCTGCTGCACATGCGCCTTTATATTCCTTACCTCCGATAGTGGTCTTCACATCCACGCGGTAGAATCCGGGTTTGCTCATCTTGCCCTTCACGGTCAAGGTACCGTCTTTAAGCACTACGGCGGTTTTCTTCACATCTTGATACATCTCCGGCCCTGCCTCATAGTCGATAACGGCTCCGGCAAGGGGTGTTGCCGATTTGGTAACAGAGATACGGAAAGTTGCGGTCTCTCCTACTTTGTAGGTCCAATCCTGATGATCGGGCACTACGTTGACCTGGATATTGTAGCCTCTGATTTGGGCTGCCACAGGCAGCACGCAGACAGTAGCCAGCAATAGCAGGAGTGTCTTCATAAAATGTTTCATGTTCTTAGTATTTGGATTTTTGTAGTATTATCTTAATGGTTCGTGGGGAGTGTCACGACATTACTGTCGCTCATAGCGCTCTTCCACCAAGCATCGCTACACATGGTGTCTGTAGAACCTTGCTTGCCTTGGTACCACACCATGAAATGTCCCCATTTGGCACCAGCAGTCCAGCAGTTGCCGATATTTCCCTGCTCGCCATTATCACTCTTACCACATTCACCCAGCACAATCATCTTGGTGGGATAGGCAGCTTGCAGTTCGGTAAATTCCTGTTTGTTTTTCTCCACACTACAGCCATAGAGGTCGCGTGCCACCATATCTACATATTGGTCGCCGGGATACCAGTCGTTATCTTGGTTGTACTTTGTGGCGTCGCCGTTAAAGTTTTGTGAGGTCCATATCCAGATCAGGTTTTTCACTCCTTTCTGTTTGAAATAGTCGAACATAGCAATCCAGAGTTTTTTATAGTTGGCAGATCCTTCTGCACCCCACCAAAACCAGGCTTTGCCCCAGCTGGCACCAGATTTCAAGGTAGCATTTCCTGCACCTTCATGGAATGGGCGCCATGTCGCAGCAATTCCTGCATCTTGCAGTTTCAACAAGACAGCCGCCACTTTATCCATTTCTTGATAGAACCACTTGTTTTCCCACGTGCCTTCTTTCAGCGCATTAGAGGCTTTGAACGTGGTTTTTGTAGGATCACAAGTCACACCAGAACCATCCATCTTGACTTCTGTATTCTCACTTGTAGGCACATTGAAATGCCACATCAACTGAACAATACCGCCTTTGTCTGCCCAATTCTTTACGGGAGTAATGTCGTTGTAATTAATCCATCCTTTACTACCCTGATTAGGCACATAGATATGGATAAAGTCGAAACAGTTCATGGCGGGATATTTACCTGTCAGCGCCTTGACCTTATCGGCAATTTTTGTATTCCAGTTCACATCAGCCATCACACTACTAATCACCTTTTTGCCATACAGACCCAGGAAATAATCATAGAGATCTTTTACCTGTTGGGTTTGTCCTGCCACGAGAGTCTTTGTGATGTTGACTTCGGGAGTTTTGTAGGTTGTGAAACTGAAACTGTAGGCTGCTGTAGTATTTTTCACCAATCCGGCAGGAATGGTTATAGCTACAGTAGTGCCCTCATCGGGGCAGTTAGCTTTGATAGTGAGGGTACGTGCAGAACTCTTCAGACTCTTTACCGTACCGCCGGCAATCTGTACTTTGGCAACATCAGTAGAAGTCAGCGTGATGTTCTGGTCATATTTCACATCGATAGTCACATCACCCACAGCAATATCTTTTGCACCATTTGCAGGTGTGACCGATACCACATTAGGAACTGTTGGTTGATTACCACCACCGACATCATTAGGATCGTCACCACCACATCCCACTGCCAATACAGCAGCAGCAAGCATCATTAGAAGTTTTGAAATTTTCATGATTTATATTCTCGTTTTATGTATTTCGTAATATTCGACTGCAAAGTTAGTGGTTTTTTCTGAAATAGACCGATACTTTAATGACTAACTCGCGTACTATTACTTTTATCTTTCAGATTACACAATTCAACCTTGTTATCAACTGAATTTAAGTACCATTCTTCACATGCCTCATCCCGAATCCATCCCGAAAGCATCCCGAAGAAAAAAGTATCATTACACCTATTATTTTTCAGATTTATGAAGTGGTAGAGAAATAGCGTCTGAACTCAAATCGCATACAGGAATTTTAGTTTTCAAAAAAATTCGACCACACGACCACAGATCCGTTTATCACACTATCTATCAACACTTTAAAGTGTGGTCGATAGTATTTCTATCGACCACCCATCGACCACCGCCAAAATTTGTCGAATATTACATTTCAGCCCAATATGCGTATTGTCAGATATCTCCAAACCTTTGGCAAAAGTATTGCCCAACGTTTGGCAAGAGTATTGCCCAACGTTTGGCAAAAATGTTTTCAAACGTTTGACAAAAGTGTTTTCAAACGTTTGACAAAAGTGTTTTCAAACGTTTGACAAAGGTCTTTTCAAACGTTAGAAAAAGGTCTTTGCAACGTTTGACAAAGGTGTTATACAACGTTTGATAAAAGTATTATCCAATATTTGATAAAGGTTTTTGCAATATTGCATAATAGTTCTTATCTGCTAACGTAAAACAAACGGGGAACAGTAGGAACTTTGGCTTACATCGTAAACAGGTGTTTGCAATCGATTTACGGTGGTCGATGGGTGGTCGATACAAACACCTTCGACCACCACTTAAAATACTGACCAACAGCGCGATGCACAGGTCTGTGGTCGAGTGGTCGAAATTTTACGAAAACTAAAATTTCTGTACGCGAATACCTCAAAATCAAGAAGAGGCGCATCCTCGTCGGATGCGCCTCTCAAAGTAGGAATCAATTATAGATTTGTTAGGGGAGAATGCAAATCTTCTTCACGCCGCCCAGGTCACCCTGAATCCAGAAGCCACCACCATTGAGGCCTGCCATCATGGCGTCGTCAAATTCTTGTTCAAGTACTTCCAAAGAAGGATTCCAGTCTGCAATAGTATAAATTGCTGACCAAGCGGAATTGTTGATCTGTACCTGTCCCTTAGCCGTAGGATCTTTATAGATGATCAGCTTAGAGCCTTTCTTCACACCAAGTCCAAGGAGGAAGTCTTTGGTCAAATTGATCTGACCATCAGCATTCCATTGGAAGCTGAAAGGATAAGTAATGTCTTTACCTGACTTGGTCTTTACCTGTCCGGCAATATCAACCTCAAGAGAGATCTTGTAATCCACAGTAACTTTAGTAACGGTAGTATTGTCGTTACCGCCACAGATAGCCAGACCTTTCTCCTTCAGAATCTTCAGATTCTCTGCGTCAAGTACAATCTTAGCTTCCAGGTTATCGAATGATCCATTCCAATAAGCATTACCCATCTCGTCAGATGGAACGTAAGTCTTGTTGAAAGCAAAGCCCCCCTCAGTCTTCATAGCGTAATCATGAGTCCAACCAATACCAATGAAGGCGAGCTGAGTCCAAGCATTAGAAGAATTATCTACGGTATAGGTAACAGTCATGATAGCATCAGCAGGAATGTCAGCAAACTTTTCTGCAGGAATCTTGACCATACCATCACCCCAATTCAGGAATACCATTCCAGAGAACAACTTGAGAGTTACCTCTGTTGCAGGAATAATAGTGATGTTATATACAATCTCACCATTTGAAGAAATCAACTTAACCTTTGCCTGAGCAGGAGTTGTTTCGGGGATACCGATAATAAGTTTCTCACCGCTTACGATATACTGGCATGCAACGCCATTAATCTCAACACCGGTAAGTTTATCGACATTCTTCACTTTCAAAGTCATGGTCTCACCTGCCTTAACCTCATCTTCTGCACCAGGAAGTTCAACTGCATAACAGAATACAGCCTCGTTTACAGTAAGTGCAGGAGCATTTACAGTAACACCATTGGCAAGTTTCATCACAGGAGTACCAGTCTTGGCTTCCATAGGAAGTTTGATGCTCAGAGTAGTACCATCAGCAGAAACTGCATCTTTCTCTACGGTTGCTTCAGCACCACCGAAGTCAACACTCTTCACGAGGTCAAGGTCGGTACCGATAATCTGGATAGTAGAACCAGCACTTGCAGGATTAGCGTTGTAACCTGTTGCGGTTGGCTTAACAAGTGTGAATTCAACTTCTACTTTCTGACCATTTGCCATCACGAGGCGGAGCTTGCCTTCGGTAGCTGTTTCAGGAACGGCTGTCACAACAACCTTATCGGCAGCTACGCTGATAGCTTCGCCAGACAGAGCGTCAGCATTGTCAAACTCTACTGCTGTTACCAGATCCATATCCTTACCAGAGATGGTCAGCGCAGCACCAGCCTTTACAGGAGCAGGAGCAGCTACACAGTCAGAAGGCTTAACAGTTTCAACCATAGCAGCAGGTACCTCTACGTCTGATTTGCAGACGAGATCGATAGCGCCATCGGGAGCTTCAGCAGGCAGCACGAACGAGAGGCTCTTGCCATCTTCAGCAATAGTGATTTCGGTAATCTCGACACCACCAACCTTAACGGCTTTGATCAGCTGCATATAGTCACCAGTAACGGTTACGGTTTCACCAGCCTTGGCAGTAATAGTACCTTCAGCGTCAACCTCGTTGCGTCCCTTTACCTTAGCAACGGTAGGAGTACCAACGATGAGACGGTCGTCGCTCAATACAATCTGATAGTCGAGTTTTGCAGCATCGCCCACGGTAAGGTCAGCGGTGTAGAACTGCAGTTTACCGGTCTTGGCATCCTCAGGAACCTTCACCTTGATGGTGTAGCGGTCGTGCTGAAGGAAGTCTTTTTCGCTGACAACCACGTTGTCGGCAAAAGCCATAGAGTGAATCAGGTTGAGATAACCATCCTCGTCACCCTTGATTTCAATCACATCGCCAGGCATTGCCGATGGAGTGATGCTCTTGATAACGATACCCTCAGTATAGGTCAGTGTAGATTTGGTAGTAATCTCCTGGTCGTTGTTTGCCACAAGTACTACATTACCTACCTCAGGACCATCGTGAGGAACGGTTACACGAATTTCACTGGGAACACCGGCCTTCACCACTTCGATAGTGGTAATAGCATCAACACCAGGAATGCGTACTTCGCGAATCTGGTCGAGGTTGCTACCGATGAAGCGCAACTGACCGCCACGCATCACAGGAGAAGGACCGAAAGCATTGAGCGACACACCACCTTGATACTGGTTGGTGTCTAAATCGTCGTTGCTGCACGCTGCCAGTGACAGCCCCATAAGGGCCATCACCAACAGGGTGAATATGTTATTGATCTTTTTCATAATATCCTTTTAGTTATTGATGTGTTATTTGTTAGGAACCACACGGAGGTTGTCGTAACGGAAGATCGGGGTACACTTCGTGCCCTGAACACCACCGTTGATAGGCCACATGATGAAGCTATCGAAACTTGAGATGCTCATTGGAGACGGAGCTTTGGTACCATCGTCGTTATAAACGAACTCGGTGAGAGGAATAGTTACTGTGATCCACTCATCGCCAGTATCGAACGAACCGGTTGACTTCCAAGGATTGTAGAGTGCACGAGGCAGGTCCTTACCACCATTAGCAGAAGTTTTGATGTAAGTATTGTTCTGCCAAGAGTCGTTAGCACAGAGCTTATTGTTCACAAAGAGAATCTGGAGTGCACCGGCAGACCAAGGATTGCTTGATGGGATGTAAAGCTCAAACTTGAACGACATATTCTCCCAGTCAGAGAAGTCGATGATGTTGCGCAGAGGCACACCGGCACCTTCCTTGATGCTCATAGGATTTCCGTTCCAGTTACCACACCAGAATGGGAGTTTCAATCCTTCAACCCATCCACCTTCTGTTTCAACAGGACCTAACTGACAGTAAGCACCGCTAATACCACCTTCGGTAGAGTATTTAGCAGCAATATTCCATCCCTGAGGTATAACACCCTTAGGACCTGCATTGTTAGGACCGTCAAAGTCGGTAATGATGTTACGGCTGTCAGCATAATAGAATGATGAATTTCCTTCACCGTAAATGGTAGAAACCTTGATGCGACCTTCTTTTGCTCCCTCTGGAACGATGAATGAGATAGAAGACTGAGTAATCTTCTTGATATTCTCACGAGGAACTTCAAGATTCATTGAGTTGTCGATACCTGTGAAGGTCAGAGTCAGTGGCTGGTTGGGGTCATCTATAAAGTACTGACCGTTGATCTGAGCCAATTCACCTACGTGAACATATTCACACTTCATTGAAGTTACAGCAGGTTCTGGCACCATCACCTTGAAATCGTATGTAGTGGTATCCTGACTCTTGTTGACCATATAGATCTTACCAGTGTTGCTGGCAGGAATCTGGTTTGGAATAGTTACCAACATGGTATGGTCTGTGATATAACTGGTGTTGAGCACAGCCTTCACATCATTGAAATACATTTCCTTGATGCTGGTCAGGTTGTTACCGACAATACAGATACCCGAACCGGTGTATGCCGAAGTCAGCAAAGAGTCCTTTGCGGCAACATCCTGTGGGCGGATATAACTGATCGTAGGATTACCATCGGTCAGTTCGAATTTATCTGGCTCATCTTCACAAGCGGTGAAACCCAAACCCAGGGTCACAACGCCAATTGCAAGGAGAAACCGTTTCATATTTCTTTTCATAATATCTTTCTGTTTCTTAAATTACACATTAATAAGAATAGGTTGCACGGATGTCAACATGTACACTTGGAGAACCAGTAGCCAAATTCGGGTTCAGAGCAACGTCCTCTGATGGGAATGGCAGTGTGAAGCTGTTGGCTGTCACATTGGGAACTTCTGTATCATAGTCATATTCAACCTGTCCGCCGGTATAGGTGAGGTTCCATGTACCAGACTTGTAGTATGCCTTATACAAATGATCGCAGTTCCAGAGTTTGTTACGGTGCTGAGCCTTAAGTTCGGCAATACAGCTGTTTACATCATAGTATGCACGACGTACGTAATCATACCAACGGTCGCCTTCACCAGCAAACTCCAGACGACGCTCCTTCCAGATCATGTCGAAGTTGAGCGAAGTAACGGCAACGGCAGTAGGAATAGCACGCTGATGAACAGCATTGAAAGCATCAAGAGCTGATTGCTCACTGCCACGACCCAGCAGCGTCATAGCCTCAGCGTGGATGAGATATACATCAGAGAGGCGGAGAAGATGGGTTGCAAGAGCTGATGCCATACGTCCGTCGGCAATACCCATTTCAGCCTGGTGGTCTGCTGCATCACCGTAGAGATGCTTCACGTTGTTAGAACCGCAAGGACCTTCGAGCTGCTCTGTTGCAGAAGCATTGTATGACTTGTCATAGATGAATTTAAGATAGTCGAAACCACCCTTGTCACGCCAGAAATAAGCGTACTTATCGCCAGCAATCATCATGGTAGCCTTACGACGGGTGTCGATATCGGCACGGCTTGCAGGGCTCTGCCACTCTACCAGACGAGAATCCTTGCCTGTGCCATCAATCTTGATGACACCGAAAGCTTCCATCAGGTCGGTAGAAGGACCAGTCCAGCCTCCCCATACATTACCAACCTCACACATGCCTTCGATACCAAGGTCAGATTGCAATGAGTTCTGGCAAGTCCAGTGTGCACCAACAGTCCAACGCCAAGCAATCAAGCTTTCAGGGCAAGTGTTGTTGGAACCACGGAAGATGTCTTCATAGTTGTCCATGAGTTTACGACCGGAGTTATCGATCACGTCTTTTGCATAGTCTGCAGCTTTCTGCAAGTCTTCGTTGTTGAGCGAACCACTCACACCAGCCTTGGTCAGATAAACCTTTGACAGAAGACCTTCTGCGCAGTAGTAGTCGATACGACCTGGATCAGATGATTTGGGCAACAGCTCCATAGCCTTCTCCAAAGTAAGGATGATATACTCATAGACGTCAGCTTTCTCCACTTTCGACAATTCATTGTATTTGCCAGATGCCAACATGGCAGAGTTGTCGTGAATGATGGGGACATCGCCGAAGGTACGAACGAGGTAGAAGTAAGCCATGGCTTTCCATGTCAGACACTCTCCCATGCACTGGTTCTTTACTTCCTGTGAAGCAGAGGCACCTTTCAGAGACTCATATACTGTTGAGCAGTGACCAATCTCAGCCCACAGTGAATATGACATATTGATGAGGTCCTGGTCAGTACCGTTTACTGAGAAGTTGAGGTAAGGAGAATTTCCCCAGTACATATTGCCAGAGAACACCTCACCCACCTTGATGAAACCACGTTGGAAGTCATACCAGGGAGAGTTGTAGAGATAGTTCACACCAGCAATACATGCTTTATCAGAACCATAGAAGTTCTCGGTGTTGTATTTATCCTCCGTAGGACGATCGAGGAAGTCCTCACAAGAGGTTGTCAGGAACGATGCGGTGATCAAAGCACCGATTCCCAAAACATTTTTCAAAGATATATTAAAATTCATATTGTGTTCTGTTTAGGAGTTATCAGAATGAAACATTAAGACCGAAGGTCCATGATGTTGGTGAAGGATAACGACCATTATCAAGACCAAACACATTGGGACTGGTAGTAGAAGCACCAACTTCAGGATCGTAACCGTCGTAACCGGTGATAGTGAAGAGGTTGGTAGCAGAGATAGTGGCACGAACGTTTTCGAGTCCAATCTTACCTACGAGTTTCTTATCGAAGGTATAGCTGAGGCTGATGTTCTTCAGGCGAAGGTATGAACCGTCCTGAATGAAGCGTGAGCTCCAAGCGTCGTTGTCGTTCGGGTCGTTGATAGAAGCGCGTGGGTAACCACCGTTTCCTGTAGCAACCACATTAGCAATGTTGTTGTACCAACCATCGGCATAAACGCCATCGGCAGGAGTCAGACGAACACGACCGTTGACGTCGGTCAGCTGGTTGGTCCATGCAGAGTTCATGTGAGTAAGCTTCATCTTGTTGTAGTTACCGACCTTGTTGCCTACAGAACCATTGATGAATACGGTCAGATCCCACTGCTTGTAGTGGAATGTGTTGTTCCAACCAAAGGTGAAGTCGGGCAGCGGAGAACCGATATTAGTCTTATCCTTTTCGTCGATAACACCGTCATGGTTCACATCTTTATATTTAATATCACCTACGAATGTGGTGTTGCGTGAGTTATACTTGGTAGGATCGGTGCTCCATTCAGCCTTGGTCACATTACCGTTTTCGTCACGTTCTACAGTAACAGGGTTGTTTGACTGCAGGGTGTTAACAGGTGAGTTGAGCAAATCTTCAAACGAAGTATAAACGCCTTCAACCTCATAACCATAGAAGTTGTAGAGTGATTCGCCAACTACTGAACGTGCAACGACGTCAGTCCACTGTCCATAACCAAGGAGAGCGGTTGAGTTAGAGAGGCTCTTCAGTTTGTTCTTGTTGAAAGAAATCTGGAAGTCTGACCCCCAAGAGAAGTTCTTGGTTTCGATAGGACGGGTATTGAGGGCGATTTCAAGACCTTTGTTCTCGATGTCACCATAGTTTCCGTAAGGTGCATGAAGTGCTGAAGAACCGTTTCCTGATGTTCCCATGAATGAAGGAAGAATCAGCTGCATCAGCATGTCTGAAGACTTCTTGTTATAATAATCGACAACGAGGTTGACGCGGTTGTTGAAGAAACCGAGGTCAAGACCGATGTTCCACTGTTCCTGAGTTTCCCATTTGATGTCCAAGTTCTTGATGTTATCAGGACGATAGCTGGTGCCGAGACCTGTTTCCATTACTGACATGGAAGATCCCCATTTGTAACCACCGATATTTGAGTTACCGGTCTGACCCCAACCGAGACGGAGCTTACCATTGGACAGCCATTTCACATCCTTCATAAACTTCTCGTTGGTGAAGCGCCATGCAGTAGCCAAAGAGTGGAAGCCTGCCCAACGCTTGTTAGGACCGAAGTTTGAAGAACCGTCGTAACGATAGGTGTAAGTAGCGAGGTAACGGTCATCGTAGTTATAGGTTTCACGAGTGAAGAATGAAGCCATGGCAGTAGAACCGAATCCGCTACCAATCTGAGGATCACCTGTACCAAGAGATGGATTGTGTACTACATCGCTGGGAAGAGCGGTGTTGAATACAGATAGGTTGTCATACTTCGACTCCCATGCTTCCTGACCGACCATGGCGGTGAAGCTATGTTTGCCGATAGAACCATTATAGGTCAGATAGTTCTTGAAGGTCCAGTAGGTGTTGGAGTTCTTCTGTGAACGTGCCTCGTTCTTCTCTAAGTTGTAGTTTCCGAGATGCATAGTGGGGTTAAAAGTCTCACCATGAGTCCATCCGAGATCCCAACCAAATTCAGTATGCCAGGTCACGTTCTTAATAGGTGTTACATCGAAGAAGATGTTACCATTCAGTTTCTGACGTTTCAAAGTAATATCGTTGAGCAGCGCCATAGCGATTGGGTTGGGGCTGGTGAATCCCTCTTTGCTCACTGATGAGTATCCGCCATCGATATTATAAATCTGAATATCAGGAGGTGTGGTCAGCGAATACATGATAATACCCTCTTCACCGTCAGCTTTCAACAGATCTTCATCGGTCTGGCTGTAGGCAACGTTAACACCCATCTTCAACCATTTCTTCAGCTGGGCGTCGATATTGGCACGAAGTGAAATACGCTTAAAGTCAGAACCGATGATAGTTCCTTCCTGGTTCATGTAACCAGCGCTGACATAGTACTTCATCTTATCAGTACCACCCTGAGCACCAATCTGATGCTGGTGCTGGAAAGCAGTGCGGAACACAGCATCCTGCCAGTTAGTACCCTTACCGAGTACTGAAGGATCAGAATATGCAGGGTCTGCCTTTGTGATTTCTCCCTGAGCAACAAGGTCGTTGTAATACTCTGCAAACTCGCGGAGGTTCATCATGTCAAGGCGTTTGGTCTGACGTGACCATGTGGTAGAACCATCATAGGTGAACTTAGCTTCACCGGCTTTACCACGCTTGGTTGTGATGAGCACAACACCGTTGGCACCTTGGGCACCATAGATGGCGGTTGCAGAAGCATCCTTCAACACTTCCATGCTTACGATATCGCTGGGGTTGATGGTTGACAATGGCGAAATGGTTGAAACCGAACCGTTACCGAGCTTATCGCCCAATCCGTAGTCGGCACCAGACTGACCTCCTGACTGGAAGATCACACCGTCAACAACATATAGAGGTTCTGCACCGGCGTTAATGGTAGCTTGACCACGCACGCGAATAGAAGAGGCAGAACCAGGAGCACCTGAAGTCTGTACGGCGGTCACACCAGTAACACGACCGGCAAAAGCCTGGTCGATATTGGTAACATTTGCATTCTTAAGTGCTTTTTCGTCCATGGTAAACGAAGCACCGGCAAGGTCGCTTTTCTTCATCGTACCGTAACCAACGACTACGACTTCATCAAGCATTTTTTTGTCTTCCTCCAGCGTAATGCTATAAGAGGTTTTGCTGTCAACCTTCACTTCCTTGGTAATGTAACCGATGTAGGAAATGACGAGGGTCTGACCTGGGTTAACGTTGAGTGAGAATTTACCGTCGAAATCGGTAGCAACACCATTCGATGTGCCTTTCACCACTACACTTGCACCAATCACAGGACCCATAGCATCGCTAACAGTACCCGTGATCTTCTTGGACTGTTGAACTGCCTGTACCGATGCTTCGGCATGAGCAGCCATAACTGGCGAATACGCGCCCAACAGTGAGCACGCACCCATCAACAGCGCAGTCTTTCTGATTTTTTGATTCATACTTTTAGGTATTTTCTTTAATAAAAATGAATTAACATCGTGTTAGTAAATTGTTGAGAATCATATTCTCTTGTCGTAGCCAAGTCCACCGGACCCGCATACGCTGGAGTATCATTTTGGTCTTTCTGCTGTAATTATTTTAGGATATTTAATATTTATTTTTTATTTCTTTAAGTTTTCAATGTACGGTAGTGATATCAAATCACGTTGCAAAATTAGCATATAAAAACGAGATTTGATAATATTATAATGCTTAAATATAATACTATTTCACCACTATGTTAAAAAACACCAAATAATTAACAAACGATTGCACAGTGTTAAGGTGCACAACTAATAAGTGTATTTTTACCACTATATAAATTACATAATTTACACTTTAAGTGGTTTTCGACAGCTGCAAAAACATATCTTATAAATAATACTATTTTTCACACACGATATTTGGTCAGTTGGAAGATTATGCGTACTTTTGCGCTCAAAACCCAAACTATCATAAAATGAAGAAATATCTATTGATGACGTTGGCATCTGCACTGATTCTGTCAGCATGCGGACCCAAGAAGGCAAGCGACCCCTTAGCAGACTCAGGTCGTACACAGCGCACGGAGAATCTGCTGACCAATCTGATGGCGTATGGTGACAGTGGCGTATATATGTTCGGACACCATGACGATACCGTCTATGGTATCGGATGGAAAGGGGACTCTGCCCGATCCGATATACATAGCGTATGCAACGATTATCCGGGGCTGTTGAGTTTCGACCTTGGACATATTGAACTGGGCGACTCGGTCAATCTCGACGGTGTTCCCTTTGATCGCATGCGCCAAGAAATCTTCACCCATTTCAACCGTGGTGGCGTAATTACATTATCGTGGCATCTGAACAATCCGCTCTCTGGTGGTACTGCATGGGTTGCCGACTCACTGAAGAACGTCGAAACCAAGACTGTGGCTTCGGTATTGGAAGGTGGACAGAAGCATGAGATGTTCTTAGGATGGATTGATAAAGTGGCAGACTTCCTCAACTCACTGGAAACACCATACGGCGTGAAAGTACCGGTTATCTTCCGCCCATGGCATGAGCATACCGGTTCATGGTTCTGGTGGGGACAGGAACATTGCACCGCTGCACAGTATAAAGCGTTGTGGAAAATGACCACCGACCGACTGAAAGACAAAGGAGTGGTAAATGCACTCTATGCTTATTCACCTGGCACAGAGATGGATGGCAATGAATCCAAATATCTGGAACGCTATCCTGGCGACGACATCATAGATGTCATGGGACTGGACTGTTACTGCTCCTCACCTGAGGCTGACACCGTAAAGATTGCCGGTTATGCTGCACAGTTGGATAAGAACCTTGCCACAGTATGTGCCGTTGCCAAGAAACACCACAAGGCTGCTGCTCTTACTGAAACCGGCTACGAGGGAATAAAGACTGCAGACTGGTGGACCAAGACATTACAACCGGTGCTCGACAAGCACCCCATCTGCTACGTACTGGTATGGCGCAATGCTTACGACAACCCACAGCATTACTTTGCTCCGTTCCCCGGTCAGATTTCCACTACCGATTTCGTGACGTTCGTCAACAACAAACATGTGCTGATGCGTAGCGATGTGAACAACATCTACTTTGTGAAAAAGAAAGAATAAGGCGACATTTATGCCGAGCATACCTAACAATAGTTCGTTAAAATTTGAGATAAAGGCTAAGCAGTTTTACGCTGCCAGCCAAAGAGTTCTTTGATAGTATGACTAATTAACTTTCGGTTCGGTATTCTCCGACACTTGTCAAAAATTAATTTAG